>CAIXFP010000812.1 GCA_903918705.1 uncultured Pseudomonadota bacterium | reverse complement strand
CGCCTCGCCGGCTTCGTGGGCCTGATCAGAAGGACAACGCCGGCGAGGCGCCGGCGCTACAACTGTGGCCCCTGGCTCAGCCACTGCAGGGAATCGAAGCGGCGCGAGTCCTGCTGTTCCACCTTGATGCGCGCCATGGCGGCGGAAGCGACGTTGAGCCGGTAGGCGTGGGCCGCCGGCAGGCCGAGGGCGTGGCAGATGGCCATGCGCATCACCCCGGCATGGGCCACCACCAGGATGTGGCCGCCGGCGTGTCGCAGCAGCAGGTCTTCGCAGGCGGCCGCCACCCGGGCGTGGAATGCGTCCAGCGGCTCCGCGCCGTCCGGGCGGCGGCCCACCGGGTCGCGCTTGAACTCGAACACGCAATCCGGCTCGGCACGATGGATCTCCTCCGCCGTCCGGCCTTCCCAGACGCCAAAGCCCACCTCGCGCAAGCGCTCGTCAAAGGCCAGCGGGAGCCCGGTCTCCCTCGCCAGCCACTGGGCGAAGGCGCCGCAGCGCGCCAGGGGCGAGCTGACGATGGCGTTCCAGGGCCGAACGCCCGCCACCGCCGCGCGCATCTGCGCCCAGCCCTTGTCGGAGAGCGGATCGTCGATCTGGCCGCGGTAGCGGCGACCACCGACCGGCTCGCCATGGCGCAGGAAATCCAGTTCAGTGATGACTGCCATCAAGCACCCTCCCCATTCAGCAGGCCTTCCACCTCGCGCCGCAGTGCCTCCAGTTCCAGGATCGCCATGCCGGCACGCGCCCCCAGAGCCCCGAGGGTGGCGCCCAGGGCGGCACACTGGCGGTAGGCGGTGCGGCTCTTCAGGCTGGCGGCCAGGAGCGGAATGCCGAATTCCGGCAACATGCCCAGCACCTCCCGCGCCAACACGGTGTTGGGCTGCATCTGATTGACCACCAGGCGGGCGAGCAATCCGGGGTTCTTGTGGCGCGCCGCGGCGATGGCTTCGCGGATGCGCACCGAGGCCCACAGGTCCAGAGGCGAGGGAATCACCGGCACCAGGGCGAGGTCGGCGACGCGCAGGGCGCTTTGCGTGACGGGTGCGGCGGCGGCAGGCGGGCTGTCGATGACGATGTATTGGTAATCGTCGCGGCGCTTCCGTAAAGCCTTGTGCAGCTTGCCTTCCTCGCCGGAAACATCCTCCACTTCGGCGGGGAAGCCTTCCCCCATGCCGGCCCAGTGGCGCGCGGTGTTTTGCGGATCGGCATCGGCCACCAGCACCTTATGCCCGGCTTCCGCCAGGCTGCCCGCCAGCAACATGGCCAGGGTGGTCTTTCCGGCTCCGCCCTTCTGGTTTACCACGGCGATAATCTTGGCGCTCACGGCGTTACTCCTGATTTCATTCCAGTCCGGATGGTAGCCGACCTGCGGCCGAACCAGTCTCGCGGTTATAATCCGCGCCATTTTTCAATAACTGGGTAAGTGACATGGGCTTTCTCGCCGGCAAGAAAATCCTCATCACCGGGCTGATCAGCAACCGCTCCATCGCCTACGGCGTGGCCAAATGCTGCCACCGCGAAGGCGCGGAACTGGCTTTCACTTATCAGGGCGAGAAGGTCAAGGATCGGGTCCAGGGCCTGGTCAAGGAATTCGGCCAGAGCGAACCACTGCTGTTTCCCTGCGATGTTTCCAGCGACGAGGAAATCGCCGCCCTGTTCGAGAACCTGGGGAAATCCTGGGACGGCCTCGACGGCCTGGTCCATTCGATAGCCTTCGTGCCCAAGGAAGCCCTGGTGGGCAGTTACATCGATAACGTCACCCGCGAGAACTTCCGCATCGCCCACGACATTTCCAGCTACTCCTTCACCGGCCTGGCGAAAGCCGCCCTGCCCATGATGGCAGGCCGCAACGGCGCCATGCTGACCATGACCTATCTCGGTGCGGTGCGCTCGGTGCCCCACTACAACGTCATGGGCCT
>CAIXFP010000811.1 GCA_903918705.1 uncultured Pseudomonadota bacterium | reverse complement strand
GTGGTTGCGGTAGCCCGTTACCTTCAGCTTCGCCTCCCGCTCGGCGCTCGGGTAACCCTTGTCGGCGTAGACGTCCCGGCTGGTGTTGCCAGGGTCGAGCACGGCTTCGAAAAGACCGGTCTTCAGCGAGTTGGTGACACTGACACGAAAGTCACTCGGCATCGAACCTCTGCTGCGCGAAGCATTGTCGTCTTTGAGTCCGCAATTGCGCGCTGCCTTGATCTCCGGTTCCGTGGCCAAGCAGACCAAAACCGACACGAGCGATATCGACGTCATGTTGGTTGGCGAAAATCTGGTGCTGGGCAAGGTGCTGGAACGCTTGCTTCCGCTGGAAGAGGGACTGGGCAGACAGATCAACCCGACCTGCTATTCCCCGGCTGAATTCGAACGGCGCCTGGCGGAACCTGATGCGGTTAACGGGTGGCATCGCAACGGTCCTCGCCGAGGATGGCAAGGTGTGCTGCGTCAATCGTCTCCACGCCGGGACTCGAGGTATGCAGGCTACCGAAGCTCAGCGCGTATTGCCGGGTAAATTCAGCTCCAAGAAAGAAAATCTGCGCCGAGTAATACACCCAGAGCAGCAACGCGACCAGTGATACGGCAGCGCCGAAGCGCGATGTCACCACGCTGTTGCCCAGGTACAGGCCGATCGCATATTTCCCCAGGCTGAACAGCCCGGAGGTGAAAGTGGCGCCGATGGCGGCATCGCGCCACGACAGCGGCGCATCCGGCAGAGTCTTGTAGATGACCGCACACAGGCCGGCGATGACGATGAAGGACACGGTGGCGGCGGTGTTGGCGAGTAGCGCGCTGGAACTCGCCAGGCTGCCGTCGGCATAGTGGATCAGCATGGCCATCACGGCGCTGGCAACGAGAGAGACCAGTAGCAACAGCACCAGAACCAGCACCAGGAGCAAGGACAAGAGGCGGGTTCGCAACAACATGCCCAGGATCGTCTGCCGCGGCCGGTCGCTGCCCCAGAGTTCATCCAGGCTGTTCTTCAACTCGACGAACACGCTGGTGGCCCCGAACAGCAGCAGGAGGCCTGCCACGATGGGGATCACTCGCCCGAACGCGGGATCGTGGGCGGTGGCCAGCAAGGTCTGGATTGCCTGGGCGCCCTTCGTCCCTGCCAGGTCTTGTACCCGGGCAACGAGTTCGCTCTGGGCAGCGGCGGCGCCGAAGAAGCGACCGGAGATGGCGATGGCCAGCACCAGTATGGGCGTCAGGGAGAAGAAAGCATAGAAGGCCAGCGCCGCGCCTTTGCTGTCATCCCGGTGCGTGACCCAGGACGTCAGCGCCCCAGCCAGAACCCTTTTCATACGCCCAGCCCAGATCAAGCTGCGTGTGTACCAGGGCGGATGCAGGCGGGTCACGGATCAGGGCTCCATGCCGGAGTCGGCGGCAGAAAAAACCACCACCAGACTACACACTCGGTGGCGGTTTCACGTACAGCCATCGCTTACTTGAGGCGCATGTCGTTGGTGACGGCTTTCACGCCATTGACGCCGCGCGCCAGTTCGACGGCCCGGTCTACCGCGGCCTGGGAAGTGACGAAGCCGCTCAGTTGCACCACGCCCTTGAAGGTCTCCACGTTGACTTCCGTGGATTTGGTCGCGTCGTCCTGGAACAGGGCTGCTTTCACTTTGGTGGTGATGACGCTGTCGTCGAAATACTGGCCGGTGCCCTCCTTCTGCGGGGAAGACGAACAACCCACGACAGACACCAGGGTGGCGGCCAGGAATACTGCGGAAATATATTTGCTGACTTGTTTCATGGTTGATTCTCCAACTGGTTGTAATACGGGTCTTTGACGTCTTTGCCAAAACGCCGGGCCAAGACTTGTAGCCCAGGCTAAACATGGAAGCCATACTGGTCTGTGCGTTGCCGAACAAACCCCCGGAAAAGGATTTGCCTGACAGGGCTGAAGCTGAATCACTGTGTTCGGGGTTTTCTGCCAGGCGCCGTTTCCACGCAGAAATCCGCCAACTGTTGCAGCACCTCCCACACCGCCTGGTTGGCTGCCACCACGCCACCCTGGGGGTCATCGCTGCCGGCTGCGACGCTCGCGTCGAACTCGCGGGTGGCCAGGATCCGGCGCGTGGCGCTGTCTTCGAGGTATGCCCGCAGGGTGAATCGCCCCCGGCTTGGCGAACCGGCGAAATCCTGCTGCAAGCGGAGGATCTCGGTGTCCAGCCGCAGATCGCCGGACGCGGCACTCGGCATCAACACGACCGCGCGGAAGGCGCCTCGATTCTGCAGGGCAGTGACGATCAGGGGGGCCAGCATGCGTGCCGGCGTGTCGACCCATTCGCTGTGGGCGAAATATTCGAGCTGGTGCGTGGCGCGCACGTAGATGATGCGCTGGCTGTCGAAGCCGGAGGCGGCATGGGGAGGATTGACGATCAGTGTCGCTGCCGCCACGCCGGGCGGCTGGGCCGGAGTGGTGGTGGTTGGGTTGTCGAGCGTATAGAAGGCGGGTTGCGGCGTTGCCTTCAATTGCATGGCGTTGCAACCGGACAGCGCCCATGCCAGCGCAACGGCGGCAAGGAGAAGGCGGCTTGAATCCATCAAGGCATTCCGGCTCATGGCTGGTGTGCTCCCTTGCCGGTTTCCCCCGGACCGTCCACGACCGGCCGGCGGCCGAACAGGAGGCTGGAGGGATTGCGTTCAGTTTCCTCGCTGAGACGGCGCAGCGAGGTGGACAGCACGCTGAGTTCGCCCAGTAGGCGTTCCAGTTCAGGAAGCGACTCCGTGGTGAACCGCTTCACGTCACTGCCTGCCGAATTGACCGTCTTGCCGGCGGCGGCCACTGCGTTGCCCATTTGTTCGATGGCCACGGCGCTATTGCCGATACGGTCGATCACCGGGCTGAGTTTCAGGGTCAGCCGGTCGGTGTTGGCAAAAGTGCGGGCGGCACTGGCCAGGCCCGCGTCGATGCTGTCCCGGCGCCCGGCTATGGTGTGAGCCACGCTGGCGATGTCAGCCAGGGCGCTCTTGAATGCCGTCTGGTTGGCCTCGCTGAGCACGGCATTGATGTTGTTCGAGGTGCTGTCCAGCTTGGCCAGAACGCTG
>CAIXFP010000810.1 GCA_903918705.1 uncultured Pseudomonadota bacterium | reverse complement strand
GATCGCCAAGAACCTGGACTGGCCAGGTGCTGACGATATCGCGGATCGGTTGAAGGCCATGCTGCCGCAGCAGGTCCAGGGGCAGAATCCCCAAGTCCAACAACTGACGCAGCAGTTGCAGCAGGTGCATGGCCAGGCCCAGCAGGCGGTCGGGAAGCTGAGCCATGACATGCAGACGCTCAAGGACGACAAGAGCCTGGAAGCCCGCAAGCTCGATATCGACGCCTACAACGCGGAGACAGATCGCCTCAAGGCGATGGGCGGCGCGATGGGGCCGGAGCAGGTGCAGGCGCTGGTGATGCAGACGATTCAGAACCTGCTGGCATCGCCCGACATCCTGCCTGGGCAGATGCCACAAGGGATGCCACCTCAGGCAGCGACGCCGCAACCCCAGGTCATGCCACCAGGCCCCATGCCGCCGCCTGGTATGCCGATTCCGAACCAGCCGCCTCATGGCGGTTTTTTTACGCCTGGCGCTCCCGCCGGGCAGCCATCACCAACCCCTTGAGGAGTGATCCATGAACGACGACACCGCGACCAACCTTCCCGACATCGAACAGCAGAATGCCGATGTAGACCAAGGAGTCGCAGCCACCAACGTATTCGACACAGGCAGCGCACAGACTGACGACGGGCAACCGGAAGACGGCCAAGACCAGAGCCAGGAAGACGATACCGAAGAAGTCGAACACGATGGCAAGAAGTACCGCGTTGCGAAGGAGCTGAAGCCGGCTCTGATGATGCAGGCGGATTACACGCGCAAGACGCAGGAACTGGCCGAACTTCGCCGGGCGGCGGAAGCCGAGCGGACACAGTACAGCCGAGCCAATGCGCAGCATATTCAGGCGATTGCAACGGTGCAGGCGCTCGACCAGCAACTCCAGCAGTTCCAGCAAGTGGACTGGCAGAGACTGAGCGACGAAGACCCGGTGCAGGCGCAGAAGCTGTGGATGCAATTCTCACAGCTCAAAGACGGCCGGCAGCAGTTAGTCGGCCAGGTGCAGCAGATGGAACAGCAACGTGCGTTCGAATCGCAGCAGGAGACTGCCAAGCGCATCGAAGAAGGCAATGCGGTCCTGAAGCGCGACATACCCAACTGGGGCCCGGAAGTAGGTAAGCAGATCAAGGAGTTCGCGGCCAAGGAATACGGATTCCAGCCGAAGGAGCTGCAACATATCAACGATCCTCGCGTGGTGAAGGTTCTTCACGCCGCGATGGTTGGCGCGAAGCTCATGAAACACAAGACCGCCCCTGAGCAGGACAAACCGGAACCCCAAGAGAAGCCCGTCACTCGCATCACCGCGAACAAGGGCACCGCGACAAAAGACCCCGGCAAGATGAGCGACAGGGAATTCGCCGAATGGCGCCGCCGCCAGATTGCCCAACGCCACTAAAGGACATAGATCATGGCCAACAGCTTGGTAACCATCGACATGGTGACGCGCGAAGCGCTGCGCATCGCTCATGAGAAAAGCCAGTTCATCGGCACCGTGGACCGTCAATACGACGACTCCTACGCGAAGACCGGAGCAAAAATCGGCTCCGCGCTGCGCATCCGTAAGCCCAACATGTACACGCGCACCACGGGTTCGCGTGTGATGTCGGTCCAGGAACAAACCGAGGCCACCAGCACGATCACGCTGGCGACTCAGGATCACGTCGACATGCGTTTCAACAGCGCGGAGCTCGCCCTAACAATCGACGAAATCTCGGCCCGCTACATCGAGCCCGCCATGGCGGTGCTGATTTCCGGAATCGAATCAGACTTCCTCGCCTACGCGACGAGGGCAACCGCGAACACCGCCGGCACCGCCGGCACGCCGCCTGTGGACTTGGTGGCCGTGGGCGCAGCACGCGCCAAGCTTAACCAGTACCTCGCGCCGAAGGACGGCAACCGTTACATCCAGATGGATTCCGTCACTATGGGTG
>CAIXFP010000809.1 GCA_903918705.1 uncultured Pseudomonadota bacterium | reverse complement strand
GTGTCTCGCCGGCCTCCTACTTCTGATCAGGCTCACGAAGCCGGCGAGACACCGGCGCTACATCTTGGGCCGCCTCCATAGCCTCGGCTAATGGGCAATCCAGGTTCATTCGAGCCAAACCAAGCGCCCCACTGAATTACCTCGCATACTGCGGCGCGACCGGGAATTGCGGCATTTGCAGCATACGCATCAACACAGCCGGATCCACGGGAAGGGCGCCTGCCTGTCCGTTGGGCTGGTTCAACATCTGGCCCCAGGGACCATAGGTGCCCGGGTTCATGCCGGTGCCCATCCAGCCCATATAGGTATTGGGATTCATGGGCGCCGTCATGGTGTTCAACGCAGCGGGGGACATGGGCGCGGTCAACCATTTGCCGTATAGAGCCGGGTTAAGCATTTGCGCGCCCAGGTTCAGCATCTGCGGGCTCAGGGGGGCCTGCATCATGTTCAGGTAAGTGCTGGGGTTGATCCCCTGGCTGAGCAGGGCGGTGATAAATCGCGGGTCCATGCTGGCCGCCAGCCATTTCATGGCGACAGCAGGGTCGGTGAACTGCATGTAGTTCGGCATGACCGCCGGATTCATCATGCCGGAGAGCATGCGGAGGGCCGTATTGGGGTCCATTCCTTGCTGCATCATGGCCATCTGCGTGGCGGGATTCATCATGGCATTCAGCCACTGTTGAAATACGGCCGGATCCTTGAAGGCGGAGCCGTTCTGGGTGGGGTCCATCATTTTTGCCGCCCAGGCATCCGGTGTGGCAGGGGTATCGGCAGCCAGCACCGAGCCGGACAGGGTCAGGGCTGCGAACAGGAAAGACATGCGTTTCATGGCGAACTCCAGTGGGTGGGTTGGGTGTGCCTGGTGGGCACGGCCTGTAGAAGTGGGTGGGTTCCAGGTTCGAGTCGTCCCCTTTACAAGCGGGTGTATGGGCGTGCGGTTGCTCCGGGGATACGAGATCGAAGGAGCAAACTAACTCCGAAGCAGGTCGCGGTCTGTTCGTTGGCGTACAGATATCCACCTCAATCCGCTGGATGGTTGAAGCGGGGGACGGGAGAAATCGAGCGGTAGCGGTACTCTGAAAGCCCCCCTGCACCAGGAGAACCCCATGGCCCACCGCTACCCCTATGACACCACCCAGGATGCCTTGTATTACCCGGCCAGGGGAAAACGGCCGGAAGACTATTTCCAGGACTGGAACGAGGCCGACTGCGCCGATCTTCCCCGCCTGTGCGCCGAACTCTCGCGCCTGGCCTATGCCGAGGCCGCCATCGTCAAGGCCACCCTGCCCCGGGCCGGGCTGGCGCTGGCGGGCTGGATCGGCGGGGAAGGAATTCCGGACCGGCTCAAATCCTGGGGCACGGATGGATACGTCGCCACCCGGGACGATGCCACCACCTTCATCGTGTTTCGCGGCACCGAGGCGGGGAACATCGAGGACGTGATCGCCGATCTGCGTGCCAGCCCCGTGGCCTGGTCGCGGGGCGGCCTGGTCCACGAGGGTTTCGCGGCGGCGTATCGGGCCATCCACGAGCAGCTCGCCGGGCAGTTGGCCGCGCTTCCCGGACCCCTGGTATTTGCCGGCCATAGCCTGGGCGCGGCGGTGGCCACCCTGGCCGCCTCCATGTTTCAGGACCACCAGCCCACCCTGGTGACTTTCGGTTCCCCTCGCGTCGGTGACGCCGACTTCGTCGCGGGACTGGTGGGGGTCACACCGCTGCGCCATGTGGGCTGCTGCGACATCGTGACCCGGGTGCCGCCGGAGCGCTTCGACCGGGCGCATATCCACGACCTGTTGCACGGCTTCCTGGGCGACGGCCACGCCGCGGGCATGGCGGAAGCGGCGCTGGCCGCGCTGATCGCCCCCTTCCTGGTGAATGCCGGCTACCGCCATCACGGCCCGGCCCGCTACCTGGACCGCCACGGCCAGGCGCTGGCCACGCCGCCGAGCGACGACGAAGTCCGCTCCGATCAGGATGCGGCCCGCGCGGAATACGCGGCGCTGAAGCGGTTGGACGTCGCCCTCGGCAGCGATCCGATCGCGGCCATCGCGGCGCTGCGCAACGCCGCGCCAGGTGGGCACCAGGTTCCTTTCCGCGATCTCGCCGACCACGCGCCCATCAACTATGTGAGCGCCCTGGTTGGACGCGAGCTGTGAGCAAGGGCGGAAACGCCGGCGGTCTTTTTGGCGGCGCCTTCCGCCCTTTTCTAGTCCTTCGTCGGAAGACGCGATTAGCCGCTTTTCTGCCCCACGCGGGCTGGGATGTCTTGAATAGGGCATGAACCGCATCCATCAATACGCAACAAGCGTTAGCCATAGCAGTAAAGGCGATAAATCCAGCGCTTTCTTAATGAAAAAAGGGCCGAAGCCCTTTTTTTAAACCCAAGCCTTGGCCTTGCTACTTGGCCGGCGCACTGGCCTTGAGCTTGGCCTTCACGCACGCCTTGCGCTCTGCAGCGGACTTGTCCTTGCAAGCTTCTTCAGCAGCCTTGAGGGCTTCGCACTGCTCGGGACGGGAGGTCTTGGCGCAGTCCTTGGCGCCGTGCACCACGGGGGCCGCGGGGGCATCGGCTGCCAGGGTGGCGCTGGTGAAGGAAAACAGCAGAGCAATTGCTAGGACGGACAAACTGGATTTCATGACGCAATCTCCAAAATTTTTAAGTAGAAACCTGCCGGGATCGGCAGGGACCGGGAGCCTAGCATGGCGGATGTGGCATGGAAATGCCGATGCCACATCGCCCTCCTTGTCCAAGGATGGAGATGGTTTCACCCTGATAACCGCAACCGAGCTATCGCCGACAAGCCCGCTCCCACAGGCCCCTCACGGCATCGCCTGCGGACTAACCGCAGCGGCGGATTCAACCTCCCGCCCACCCCCATGTTCCGCCCCCAGCAGCATGTACATGGCGGGCACCACGAACAGGGTGAACAGGGTGCCGATGGACAGGCCGGTGGCGATGACCAGGCCCAGGTTGAAGCGGCTCACCGCGCCGGCGCCGCTGGCGGTGATCAGGGGCACCACGCCGAACACCATGGCGGCGGTGGTCATCAGGATGGGGCGCAGACGCAGGCCGGCGGCATGCTTGATGGCATCGAGCTTGCTCTGGCCTTCCCGTTGCAGGTTGTTGGCGAATTCCACGATCAGGATGCCGTGCTTGGAAATCAGGCCGATGAGGGTCACCAGGCCCACCTCGGTGTAGAT
>CAIXFP010000808.1 GCA_903918705.1 uncultured Pseudomonadota bacterium | reverse complement strand
CGATCTCTTCGGCGCTGCTCGCGCGCGGCATGCCCGCCATGCCACTGCCACGCCTGGTGGCCGGCAGCTGGGTGCACGGGACGCTGGCCACCTGGATCGGGGATGCGGACAAGAATGCCGCCTGGGACATGCTCGTCGACGCCAGGCGTGTCGTGGATGAAGTGCTCGCGCAGGAGGGCATCGACCCCGAACGGCAGCGCTGCATCGAGCGCCAGCTGGCGCTGTGCGAGAGCTCCGACTGGTTCTGGTGGTTCGGCGACTACAACCCGGCCGACGCGGTCACCAGTTTCGACCGTGTCTACCGGCAGAAGCTCAAGCGCCTGTACCAGACGCTGCGCATTCCTGCCCCCGCCTATCTCGACACCCCGCTTTGCCGGGGCGGCGGCCGCAGTGAATCCGGGGGCGTGATGCGGCGCGGCGCGGCCTGACGTTCTGTCAGCGCCGCGCCGGTTCTGCCGGCGGCTTTTTTTCCAGGGTCTCGAACACCTTTACGACCTTGGCCACCCCGCTGGTGCCGGCGGCCACTTCCGCCGCGGCGTCGCCTTCCTGGTGACTGACCAGGCCCATGAGGTAAACGGTCCGCGCTTCCGTCACCACCTTGACCCGGTAGGCGCCGAAGCGCGTGTCATCGAGGAAGCGGGCCTTGACCTTGGCCGTGATGTAGGTGTCGTTGCCGCGCGCGGCAACGCTGCTGACCTTGGCCACCGCGATCTCGTTCTGGACCTCGCGGACGTTGGCCACCGACCGGACGATTTCCTCCACCCGGGCGCGGGCCGCCGCGTCGAACGCCTCGCCGGTCAGGAGCACGCGGCGATTGAAACTGGTCACATTGACATGGACGCCGTCCTTGAAGGCATCGCTGATGCGGCCGAGGGACTTGAGTTCGATTTCCTCATCCGCCAGGTAAGTGGCATTGTCACGGCGATCGGCGGCCATCAGCGCGCCGGCGCCGAAGCCCACGGCGACGACGGGAAAACATCCGCTCAGACTGGCGCAGAGCAGCAGCGCGAGGGCAATCGACAACAGATTCTTCATGGTTCATCTCCAGATCTGTGGCTATTCATGCGCGGGCAGGGTGGACAACGAATCGGCGTAACGGCGGCTTCCGCCCGGATTCAGGGGGTCTCGCCGGTATTCCGGATCGCCAGGTCCACCCGGCGATTCACCGCCCAGCAGCGTTCCTCGTGGCAATCCGCGCGGGGCTTCTCCTTGCCGAAACTGATGGCTTCGAGTTCGGAATCGCGCACGCCCAGAAGCTTCAGGGCCTTACGCAGAGCCTCGGCGCGCTTCTGGCCGAGGGCGAGGTTGTATTCCCGGCTGCCTCGCTCGTCGGCATTGCCTTCCAGACTGACCTGGATACGAGGCAGGGACATCAGGATACGGGCATCCGCCATGACGATGGGCTGATATTCCGGTTTGATCGAATAGTCGTTGTAGGCGAAGAAAATGCTTTTTGCGGTGAGTTCGCGGGCACCATGATCCCGTTGTTCATCGCCGCTTTCATAGTCGAGGCCCACTCGGTCTGGGCGCGGTGGCGTGCCGTCCGCCACGGAGATTTTCGCGTCGCCACGGGGCGCCGTGCCGGCATTCGCGGGTGCCGCCGCCACGGAATGCGTAGCACTTCCCCCTTCGCCCGCCGTGGCATGGGCGGCCGGCGTCGTGGCGGCCTGGCCTCCCGCGTCGGCGGAGGGTGCCGCCCCCGATTTATTCGGTGTGGAAGAACAGGCAGAAAGGAAAACGCAAGCTGCCAGGACGAAAATGCGATGAATCATGCTGTGTCTCCAAGTACGATAATGAAATTGTTATAAATATTATTTATAACAATTATTGCTACGATAGTACGCTTAACCCACGTTCCGCCGACCCAGGAGCCCACTCGTGGCGAATCAGGCCCACCCCACACCCACCAGCGACACGCTGCGAAAATTCCGCATCCTCTATGGCTGCGTGCGCCAGCACTTCCGAGAAGTCGAGCAGCGGTGCGGCATTTCCGGTTCCCAACTCTGGCTGCTCCAGGAAATTGACAGCAATCCGGGCATAGGAGTTTCCGAACTCGCGGAGCGACTTTCGATTCACCAATCGACGTGCAGCCTGCTGGTGGAAAAACTCGTCGGCCATGGCTATGTCGAAAAGACCCGCGGCCTCCAGGACCAGCGCCGGGTCGGCTTGACCATCACCGAGGCGGCGAAGGCCTTGCTCAGCGTGGCGCCGGGACCGGCTACGGGGATTTTTCCGGATGTGCTGCGGGCGCTAAGCGAGGCGGAACTCGCGGAGCTGGATCGCGCGCTGTCCACGGTGATCACAAAGTTGCAGCTACGTGACGACCAATTCGCCGACAAGCCCTTGGCGGATCTCTGATACGGCCAAGGTCGTCGCCATGGCGGCCGTGTTCTCCAGATCTCCGCGCGGAACGACTACCGACCCGGGACAGATAGCGGGATTCCCGTTCCGGAGCGCGAAGTCCACGCCTTGGGCACGGCGGCGCGGCGCCCGCAATCGGGCGCGTAGCGGACTCACCCAAGCGGCGAGCGTGACCCATGCGGCCTCACGCAGCCAATCGAGCGGTCAGCGGAGGAATCGAGGATGATCGGTCTCCTGCAACGCGTGAGCCACGCCACGGTGAGCGTGGACGGCCGAGAAGTGGGCCGCGTCGGGTCCGGACTGCTGGTGCTGGTGGGCGTGGAGAAAGGCGATGGCGAAGCCCAGGCCCGGCGCCTGCTGGAACGCTTGCTCGGCTACCGGGTGTTCGCCGACTCGGCGGGGAAAATGAACCTCAGCCTGGCGGATACGGGTGGTGGCCTGCTCCTGGTTTCCCAATTCACTCTGGTTGCCGATACCAACAAGGGCACCCGCGCCAGTTTTTCCGCCGCGGCCCCGCCGGAACAGGGGTGGCGGCTGTTCGACCACCTGGTCGCTTGCGCCCGCGCCCGCCACCCGCTGGTGGCCACCGGCGAATATGGCGCCCACATGGAAGTCTCCCTGGTCAACGACGGGCCGGTGACTTTTTGGCTGCGCGCGGGGTAAGGCGCATGCGGGAGCGGCCTCCCGGGCGCGACTGGGCGATCTCGACGGCCGAAAGACCGCTCCCACGGCAAGGAGGCAAGCTCCAAATGCCTCTACCCGGCCAGGAATGACGATAATGACGAATAAAATGAAAGTTCTTCACCCGCGTCGGGGTGGGTCGAGCGCGCCAGGTTTCAAAACGGCGGGATGAAACCTGGCGACGCCACCGCCCACGAGGGGACCATGATATGAGAGAGACGCATCGATGCAATTCGCCGTTCAAGCGCTGCCGCCGCTGCCCGCGCGGGCCGGGCGGCGGCGCGAAGCACGCCACGGGAAGGCGCCGGCCGGGGAAGCTGCATGAACCCGATTGAAACCGCCCCCTCCGGGGAATTTCTCTCCACCCGCGCCACCGCCGCGCGTCTAGGGGTGGCGCTGTCCACGGTGCAGGCCTGGGTCGAGACCGGGGTGCTGCCGGCGTGGAAAACCGCCGGCGGCCACCGCCGCATTCCGGCCGCCGCGGTGGAGGCCATCCGCCTGCGCCAGCAGGCCGTGCTGGTCAAGACCGTGGAGCCGGAACGATTCAAGGTGCTGGTGGTGGAAGACGACCCGGTGCAGCGCGAGGTCTACCGCCGCCAATTCGCGGAATGGCGCTTGCCGGTCAAGCTGATGACCGCCGAGGATGGCTTCGCGGGCTTGCTTCTGATCGGCCGGCATGCACCGGACCTGATCATCACCGATCTGGCCATGCCGGAAATGGACGGCTTCCGGATGATCCGCAGCCTGAAAACCCACACCGCGCCGGAGCATGCCGCCATCATCGTGGTGACCGGCCTGTCCCCGGCCGAAATCGAGGCCCAGGGCGGGCTGCCCGGCGGCACTCCGGTCTATCCCAAGCCGGTTCCCTTCTCCGCCCTGCGCCTCCTGGTGGAACACATGGCGCGCAAACTGGAGGCGGCATGAGCGCCGCGCGGCGGGAAACCGCCCGCACGTTGCGCGAACTGGCGGAGCAACTGTCCACCGGGGGCTGGGATCGACACCACGGACTGCGCCTGATGCGGGCCGCGGCCGGGATACAGGAAGCCTGCCGGCAAAGCGATTGGCAGGAAGCCGCCGGCCGCGCCGGCACCCTGGTGGAAGCGCTGGGAGCGTTCGTCCACACGCTGCCGCAAGCCGGGCAACTGGCCGGGACGCTGCGGCTCGCGGAGGGCCTGGCCGATCTCCTGGAAACCGGCCGCCTCGGCGAACTGATCGCCCCGGACATTCTGCCGGCCCGGCCCGAAGACTGGCTGTTCATCCTGGCGGGAGAAGACTTGGGGGGGGAACTGGACGCGGCACTGCGCGAGATCGGCTTTGCCGTGGCGCGGGCCGCCACGTTGGAAGACGCGGCCGCGGCCCGCCGCCCGGAGCGGACGCTGCTGCTTGCGACGGCTGGCTGGCTGGCCGAACACGGCGGCCCCATGGCCGACCCGCCGGGTTGGACGGCACCGTTTCTGGTGGCCCTGGCCGATAGCGACGAGTTTTCGGTCCAGATCCGGGCGCGCCAGGCCGGTGCCCGGCTGCTGCTCGACAGCCCCCTGGATTTTCCGCGCCTGATGTCCGATCTGGCCGGCCTGGCCTGGCCGCCCCGCGCGGCCTATCGCGTGATGCTGGTGGACGACGACGCCGAACGCCTGGATTTTCACGCCGGCATCCTGCGGGAAGCTGGCTGCGCGGTGCTGGCCAGCGGCGATCCATTGGCGGCGCGGGACGCCAGCGACGAATTCGCCCCGGAAGTCTGCGTGCTCGACGCGGAGATGTCGGCCTGCCGGGGCGCCGACCTGGCCGCCCTGCTGCGCCGGAACAAGCGCTACGCCCAACTGCCTGTGATCTATTTGTCGTCGCTCGCCGGCGGCGAGGACGACCTCGCCAAGCCGGTGGACCCGCGCCTGCTGGTGGCGGTGGCGCGGGCCCGGGCGCGCCAGTTCCGCCGCCTGGAAGCCACCTACCGCCAGCGCCGCCTGGCCTGGCGCCACCTCGACAGCCTGCGCGCCGGCATCGATGCCCACGCCCTGGTTTCCATCTCCGCTCCGGACGGAAGCATCATCGATGCCAATGCCCGGTTCTGCGCGGTGAGCGGCTACAGCCGGGAAGAACTGCTCGGGCGCAACCACCGCATGGTCAAGTCCGGCCATCACACTCCCGCGTTCTTCGAGGACATGTGGCGGGTGATTTCTTCCGGCGGGGTCTGGCGGGGCGAGATCAAGAACCGCGCGAAGGACGGCCACCACTTCTGGGTCCAGAGCAGCATCGTCCCCGTCCTCGACGAATCCGGCCTGCCCGTCCGCTACCTCTCCCTCCGCACCGACATCACCGAGCAAAAACGAATCCTGGCGGAACGGGAGCGGCAAGTGCGCCTGCAGGACCTGCTGCGCCTGGCACTGCATGAATTCAACGCCAGCCAGGATCTCGCCCACACCAGCGGCCTGTTGCTGGACGGCATGCTGTTGCTGAGCGACAGCGCCTGCGGGTGCATCGGCGAAGTGCTGCATGACGCCGACGGCGCCCCCTGTTTCAAGGCCCAGGCCATTGCCAAGGTCGCCGGGGGCACGGCGAGCGAGCAGGCCGAGGGCATGGAATTGCAGCGTCTCGACAACCTCATCAGCGCCGTGTTGCGCGGCGGCGCCATGGTCATCGCCAACGCTGCCGCCCAGGACCCGCGCCGGGGAGATCCGCCCCTGGACAACCATCTCGGTTTGCCCATCCATGACGGCGACACCCTGGTGGGCATGGTGGGCCTGGCCAACCGTCCGGGCGGTTACGATGACGGCAGCGTGGAATTCCTGCGGACCTTCGCCACCACCTACGCCACCATCCTGGGCGCGGCGCGGCGGCGGCGCTATCAGATGCAGGCCATCGCCGACCTGCAACAGTCCCTGGACGACGCGGAGCAGAATCAGCAATCCCGTCGTCACGAACTGGCGGGTTGGAGCCAGGCCTTGCGCGGCCAGCTCAACGACATGATCGGCCATGCCCAGATCCTGCTGCTGCAGGAAGGTCTGGACGGCGATGCGCGGGAAGAGGCACTCGCCATCGTCCGAGGCGGCCAGCGCTGCGCCCGCGTGCTGGGCGAACTGAACAACACGGCGCCGGCCGCCCCGCGTCCGCGCCCCGCCGCCGCCCCCCGGGCGGGGGCCGATCGCCCCCTGATCCTGGTGGCCGAGGACAATCCGGCCAACCAGGCGGTGCTGCGCATGCAGCTCGATGTCCTGGGCTAT
>CAIXFP010000807.1 GCA_903918705.1 uncultured Pseudomonadota bacterium | reverse complement strand
CGGCGGCCCGCCGAGCCTGCGGGTAGGCTGCTAGAGGCGACGGGCGACCGTCGTCCCAGATGAATGGCTGCCCACGACAGAACCCGGCTTATCGGCCAACTCCACCTCTTTCCAGGGCTCATTGCGATGGTTGCTCGCTATGGATTGGCTCTGTCGACCGCGCTGGTCGTCTGCGTTCAGAATCTTGTGCAGCCGGTTGGTCTCGGCCGCCAGATTTTTGCAATCCATCCACTCAAGTCCGCCGCCGATCGGCCGATAAACCTGCATCCCTAATCATCTTAACCAGAGGAGTTCCGATCATGAAACTGCAACGACTCATCGGCCTGGCCGCCGTTCTCACGTTATCGCTGGTTTCCGGCGCCCGCGCCCAGGATCTCGCCGACGTGAAGGCCAGCGGCGTCCTGCGCCATCTCGGCGTGCCCTACGCCCACTTCGTCACCGGCAGCGAAACCGATCCCGGCCTGGACGTGGAAATGATGCAATTGTTCGCCAAGCACCTGGGCGTGCGCTACGAGTACGTGAAGACCGACTGGAAGAACGTGCTGGGCGACCTCACCGGGCAGGTTCTGGAAAGCAAGCCGGAGGGTCTGGTGGCGGTGGGCACCAAGGAAGCAAAGGGCGACCTGATCGCCAACGGTCTCACCGTGCTGCCGCCGCGCCAGAAGATCGTCGACTATTCCAACCCCACCTTCCCCTCGGCGGTATGGCTGGTGGCCACCAGCAAGGCCAAGGTGAAGCCGATCAAGGCGTCCGGCGACATGGAAAAGGACATCGCCGCCACCAAGAAACTGATGACCCGGGGCTCCACCCTGGTGATGGAATCCACCTGCCTGGACCCCAAGCTGTATGACCTGAAGGACAAGGGCTACCAGCTCAACTACTACACCCGCAGCACCAACCTGAACGAGATGATCCCCGCCGTGCTTAACAAGGACGCCGAGATGACCCTGCTGGACGTGCCGGACATCCTGGTGGCCCTGTCCAAGTGGCCGGGCAAGTTCAAGGTGATCGGCCCGGTGTCCAAGGAGCAGCGCATGGGGGCGGCCTTCCGCAAGGACTCGCCGGAACTGCGCGCCGCCTTTAACGAATTCTTTGCCCAGATCCAGAAGGACGGCACCTACGCCAGGCTGGTGGTCAAGTATTACCCCCTGGCGCCGCGTTACTTCCCCGGCTTCTTTACGCCCGCGAAGAAGGCGAAGAAATAAGCGGCAAGGACCGGCATGAGCGGCACCCGTGAACGCATCGGCTGGACGCTGCTGGCGGCCATCCTGTTCGCGGGTTACGCCGGCACCCTGATCTGGAGCAATCTGGCCGCGCAGCAGCGCCTGCGCCAGGCGGTACTCAACGAACTGCGCCTGGACACGGAGAAACGCGCCTCGGCGGTCAGCTACTTCCTCAGTGAACGACGTAACGACGTGCTCGACCTGGCGGAGTCCGCCGAGGTGGGCAACTACTACGCCAACCGCGACCTGGGTATGTCGCTGGCCTATGGCCTGCAATTCACCCTGCAGGATATCGGGGTCAAGTTCGACAAGGTTTTGCAGCAGAAAACCCTGAATGAACGGCCCATCTACCAGCGTCTCGCCCTGGTGGAACCGGATCGCCGGGTGCTGGTGAGCAGTCCCGCGGAGCCGGCGCGCCTCGATCCCGGCCTGCTGGCGCCTAGAAAGCCGCAGCGCAAGGTGACGATGCGCTACGCCGCCGCCGCGCATCGGCTTACCCTGGCCGTGCCGGTCTGGCACGGCGGCCTCTACAGCGGCCAGTTGCTCGCCTGGATGGATACCACCACTCTGGGCCAGAGCCTGGGCGGCGCCGGCGATCCCGGCACGCGCCTGGTGGACGCCGGCAGCGGGGGTCCCCGTGGATGGGGCAGCCGCCGATTCGCCTTTCGCCGCGGTGGAACTGCAACGGCTGATCTCATCCCTGGCCGGGGCCGCCGCCACCCGCATTGCCAGCGACGCCGCTCCCCTGCCCGCCGGCCTGGTGGCCATCGTCAAGGTGGACATCCCCGGCTCCCCCTTCGCCCTGGTGAGCCTGGCCAGGGAAGGGCGTTTGGCGGAACGCATCACCCCACCCGGATTTTTCGTCGTGGTGGTGGCCCTGCCCATCGTGGTTCTGGTGGGCGCCCTGGTCGTGCTGCGCCTGCGCCGCCGCCATGCCGACCTGGCGGTGCGCTATGACGCATCGAGCCGGGAGAAGGTGGTTCTGGAGGACCGCAACGTCGCCCTGAAACAGGAAATCGCCCGCCGCGAGGCCCTGGAAGCGGCCCTCTGGCAGCGCACCGAGGAATTGCAGCACGCCAACGAGGAGGCCCGCGCCGCCGGCATCGCCAAGAGCCAGTTCCTGGCCAATATGAGCCATGAGATCCGTACCCCCATGAACGGTGTGCTGGGCATGACCACCCTGCTGCTGGAAACCGAACTGGATGACGAGCAGCGGGAATACGCCGAGATCGTCAACACCTCGGGGCAGTCCCTGCTGTCCATCCTCAACGACATCCTGGACTTCTCCAAGATCGAGGCGGGCAAGCTCAATCTGGAAAAAATATCCTACAACCCGCGTGAGACCTTGGGCCGCGGCGCCGCCCTGTTCGAGGCCCTGGCACGGGACAAGCAGCTCGATTACCAGGTGAACCTCGCTCCGGACCTGCCGGATAGCAACCTCGGCGACCCGACCCGAGTCAGCCAGGTGCTGGGCAACCTGATCAACAACGCCATCAAGTTCACCAAACAGGGCTACATCCGGGTGTCCGCGCGACCGTTGCGGGACGCGGACGGACACGCCTGGTTGCGTTGCGAGGTGGCGGACAGCGGCATCGGCATTGCCGCGGACAAGACGGGCGCCCTGTTCAAGTCCTTCAGCCAGGCGGATGGCTCCATCACCCGCAAATTCGGCGGCACCGGACTGGGGCTGGCCATCTCGCGGCAATTATGCGAGTTGATGGGCGGGCGCATCGGCGTCGACAGCGAACCCGGCCGGGGTTCCACCTTCTGGTTCGAACTGCCGCTCCGGGAGTCGCCGCCGCCGGCACTTCCCATTGCCGCCGCGCCCGCGCGGGGACAGGGGCAAAGTGGCCATCTGCTCCTGGTGGAAGACAACCCGGTCATGCGGAAATTGGCGCAAACCCTGCTGCAACGCATGGGCTACACGGTGGACCTGGCCAACGACGGCTGCGAAGCGCTGGAACAACTGAAGCCCCACCGCTATGACGCGGTCCTGATGGACTGCCAGATGCCGGAAATGGACGGCTACGAGGCGACTCGGCAATGGCGCTCCATCGAAGCGGCGGAAAGCCGCCCGCATACTCCGGTGATCGCGTTTACCGCCAACGTAGCCCCGGGTGAGCGGGAAATCTGCCTCGCAGCCGGGATGGACGACTATCTGTCCAAGCCCTTCCGCAAGGAATTCATGGCGGAAATGCTGGATCGCTGGATTCCATCGCAACCGGCGTAGGTGGGCAAAGCGCGGCGTGCCCGACATGGAGGCGCCACCTGCTTACTGTGGTGAGAGTCTCAAAATCGGCCGTTGCGGCCGTTCACCAAGTGGTGGTCGGCTATCGCCGTGAGGGTCAGCTTTCCAAGTCTGCGAATTCCCGCCACCAACCCGGAACCGACTTTGGCACATGCGACGATCCTATGGCTGAATTGCGGCCCGTCAGCCGACAAGTAAAACTGACCCCCAGGCGACACAAGGAATTGACCCACTAGGCCATCCCCATGATTTGTTGAACAGTCACACGCAGTGTCGGCAGCAATTCCGTCTTGAACCAGGAATTGCGGAGGATCCACATCTGGTTTCGGGGACTGGGGTGGGGCAGCGGATAGATGTTCGGGGCGAACTCCCACCAGGCGCCGACCGTTTCCGTAAGCGTCTCTCGGGTGCGCCCAGCCGGATGATAGGGCTGGGCGTTCTGGCCGACAACAATACGCAGGCGCAGATTGGGCACGCTTCCGACCTCTGCGCCGCAGCGATTTACACTGCAGTGCCCAGCGACTTAAAAGTCGCGCTCGACTTTGAATGCGTTGATAAGAATGTCGCCCGCTACCATGCTTGCTCCGTGGTTCACTGCATCGAAAATATCGCCCTCGGACCAACCCGCATCGCGCGCGGCTTGCACATCGGCGGCGTTGACGCCATTGGGATCGCGCGTCACTTTCAGTACAAGGCCGAGCAGCGTTTGATCCTGGCTGCTCAACGGGCTGTCATGGAAATCGGCGCGCGTGGCGGCAACCTGTTCTGGCGTCCAGCCGGCCATGTTGATCAGCATGCCGGTATTCATGTCGATGCAGTAACCGCAATTTCCGGCTTGAGAAACCAGCATCCGGATGCAAGCCATCAGTGGCATAGACAGCGTGGGATGCTGCATCATGTTGCTGTAGTACGCCCATTGTTGCTTCAGCAGGAATGGACTGACGCTACGCAACTGCAGTGGGGTCGGCACACGGCCCCACGCGCTCTGGACCTGGGCATAGATTTCGGCGACTTCGCCGGTGGCAGACTCGGGCGGGACGGTTTTCAAAAGGCTCATGATGATCTCCTGGGATGGTGGGATGTTCGGGGGGATTCAACGTCTGCCGCGGGTACTGGAGTCGCGTTAGGCATCGTCGACCTTTGCTTCAAGGTGCGCTACTACAGGCTGGATCACGCCGAAGCGGAACGTGATCCAGTGTGATACATCGAGCGGGCCTAGGCCGTGTGCATAGGCTGAGACATCAGAACATCCTGTTCCTTCAACTTTTCAGCGTGTCTAGATAACGGCCCAGCTGCGCCAGACAACCGCGATAGGCCGCGACAGATTGGGTGTTCTTGCTCATGCCGATACAGCCTTCCAGCGCCGACACGATAAAGAAGGCGGTATCTTCGGTCTTTACATCCGCGCGCACCTCGCCTGCCGCCTGGCCGCGTTTCAGCGCTTCGGCCACCACCTTGACCCAATCCTGAAACAGCTTGTTCAGATTCAGCCGAAAGGTTTCATCCACCGGACTCATCTCCTGCATCAGGTTATTGAGCGGGCAGCCTAGCTCTACAACCCAAGGTTCAGTTTCGACCGACTTGGCGGCAAACATCCCCTGCATGTCAGCAAGTGGCTGCAAAGTTGTTTCCAGTGGTTCAAACATCATCGCCGACAATCGTGGCCGAATTGCTTCCTCAATGACGGCCAATCCCAGCGCCTTCTTGTCCGGGAAATGGTGGTAGAGCGCGCCTTTGGTCAGACCGGTGTCGGCGAGGATTTGGGAGAGCGATGCTGCTTGGAAACCGTGGCGATGGATCTCGATAAAAGCAGCGTCCAGCAGTTTTTGCCGGGTGAGGTCGGGGGCTTTGATGTGTGCGTTCATGGCTCAATGATACGTACCGGTCGGAATGTGTCAAGAATAACTGATGCAAGCAGCCATCCGTAGTGTACTTTTCAGCGGCTGACCGGATTTTTCATTTCCATATCCGTGCG
>CAIXFP010000806.1 GCA_903918705.1 uncultured Pseudomonadota bacterium | reverse complement strand
CCGGAGCGTGTTCGTTGATGACCTTGGTGAGGTGGGTGGCCACCACGGTGCCGGTGTCCACCACGGTGTAGCCATAAGTCTGGGCCTGGTCGCGCTGGGCGGGTTCAATCCACACCGCCGGCAGGCCGTAGGCCGGGTCGGTGGCGGCCTGGCCCTGGACGACGCCGAGCACGCGGCCGGGGTTGATGGCGAGAAACTTGCCGACGATGGCTTCGCCCTCGGCCACGGTGACCCCCTTCAGCGTCACCCGGTAGCTGTTGGGCTTGAGTTGCAGGTTGTCGCGGATGTGCACGGCCGGCACCAGGAAACCCAGATCCTGGGCGATCTTCTTGCGGATGCCGCGGATGCGGCGCAGCAGGTCGCCGTCCTGGTGCCGGTCCACCAGCGGCACCAGGCGGTAGCCCACTTCCAGGCCCAGGCGATCCACCGCCATGACGTCGTGCCAGCCCACTTCCACCGGTTCTTCCGGCTTGGCCGGGCCGACTTCGGCGGGCGGCGCGGCGGCGGCCTGGGCGCGTTGCATCAGCAGGTAGCCGATCCCGGCCAGGATGCCGCCGATCAGGAGGAAGGCGGTGTGGGGCATGCCGGGTATCAGGCCCATCAGCGCCAGGATGGCGGCGGCGAGGAAGATGGCCTGGGGCCGCCCGAACATCTGGCTGATGATCTGCTGGTTCAGGTCTTCCGAGGTGGACACCCGCGACACCACGATGCCCGCGGCGGTGGAGATCACCAGGGCGGGAATCTGGGCCACCAGGCCGTCGCCGATGGTGAGCAGGGTGTAGTTGTTGGCCGCCGTCGCCAGGTCCAGGCCGTGTTGCGCCACGCCGACGATGAGGCCGCCGATGACGTTGATCAGCATGATGATGATGCCGGCCACGGCGTCGCCGCGCACGAACTTGGAGGCGCCGTCCATGGAACCGTAGAAGTCGGCTTCCTGGGCGATTTCCGAGCGGCGGCGGCGGGCGTCGTCCTCGCCGATGAGGCCGGCGTTGAGGTCGGCGTCGATGGCCATCTGCTTGCCGGGCATGGCGTCCAGGGTGAACCGGGCGCTCACCTCGGCGATGCGGCCGGCGCCCTTGGTGATGACCATGAAGTTGATCAGCACCAGGATGACGAACACGGTCAGGCCCACCGCATAGTTGCCGCCCACCAGGAAATGCCCGAACGCCTCGATCACCTTGCCGGCGGCGTCCGGGCCGGTGTGGCCTTCCAGCAGCACCACCCGGGTGGAGGCGACGTTGAGGGACAGGCGCAGCAGGGTGGTGAGCAGCAGCACCGTGGGGAACACCGAGAACTCCAGCGGCTTCAGGGTGTACAGGCTGATCAGCAGCACGATCATCGCCATGGCGATGTTGAAGGTGAACAGCAGGTCCAGCAGGAAGGGCGGCAGCGGCAGCACCATCATGGCCAGGATCATGATGACCAGGATGGGGGCGCCCAGCTTCTGCCAAGTCAGGGCGGGCTTGAGAACGGCGGCTTCGGCCATCAGCGCGCGCCCCCTTCAAATCGGCGCGGCCCCTCGACGTTCCCCTCCCCCTCCGGGGACGGGGGCGCGAGATCGGAGGCCACCGCGCCCGGGTCCAGTTCCGCCGGCACCTGCCAGTCCTGGGGCAGGGTCGGCCGCATCTGCCGCTGCAACTGGAAGACGTAGGCCAGTACCTGGGCCACCGCGGTGAACAGCACGGCGGGTATGGTGTCGCCCACTTCCACGTGGCGATGCAGGGCGCGGGCCAGGGGCGGCGCCGCGACCACGGGTACGTTGTGCTCCCGCGCCAGTTCCTTGATCCGCTCGGCGATCAGTTGCGAACCCTTAGCCACCACCTGGGGCGCGGCCATGACGTTTTCCTCGTACTTCAGGGCCACCGCGAAATGCAGCGGGTTGGTCACCACCACGTCCGCCTTGGGCACCGCCTGCATCATGCGGCGGCGCGCGGATTCCCGCTGCAGGGCGCGAATGCGCGCCTTGATCTG
>CAIXFP010000805.1 GCA_903918705.1 uncultured Pseudomonadota bacterium | reverse complement strand
GTGAAGATGTGCATGCAGTGCGGTCTGTGCTCCGGCTCCTGCCCGACCCACTTCCACCAGGGCTGGGACCATCCGCCGCAGGAAATCTTCATGATGATCCGCGCCGGCAAGCGCGACGAGGTGCTGCAATCCAGCTCCATGTGGATGTGCACCTCCTGTTACAACTGCTACGTGCGTTGCCCGCGCAAAGTGCCGGTCACCCACGTCATGCACGGCATCGCCGAGTATGCCTACCGCATCGGCCGCGCCCCCAAGGCGCAGCCCACGATGCACCTTTCCAAGACCTTCTGGGACAACGCCACCAAGACCGGCCGCGTCAACGAAGTCAAGCTGACCCAGTCCCTGTACTTCAAGGACGGCATCGGCGCCGGCATCAAAAAGGCGATGGAAATGCAGGCGGTCGCTCTCGGGCTGGTCAAGGCCAAGCGCCTCAACCCGCTGGAAGCCATCGGCATTTCCCACAAGTGCAAGGACATCAAAGGCATCCAGGCCATGCTCGCCAAGGCGAACGAACTGGAAGCCAAGAACAAGGCCGACAAGGCAAAGGCGTAAGGAGAACCCCATGGCACGCAAAAACTACGCTTTCTACCCCGGCTGTTCCTCCCAGAAGGGCGCCTCAGCCTCCAACTACCTGACCTCGGTCGAGTCCATGTGCAAGACCCTGGACATCAAGATGACCGAGATCCCGGACTGGAACTGCTGCGGCGCCTCGGTCAGCTACGCCGAATCCGGCGAACTGCCGCGCATCGCCATGAACGCGCGCAACTTCGCCCTGGCGGAGCAGAACCTGCCCGGCCAGGACATCGTTGCCACCTGCGCCGCCTGCTGGCTGGGCTCGCGGGAATCCAAGGAACGCCTGGAGCACAACTCCGGACTGATGGCCGACACCCAGGCCGCCTTGAAGGAAGCCGGCCTGCAGATCAAGGTCATCCCGGAAATCCGCCACATGGTGGAAGTCCTGATCGAAGACCTGGGCTTTGACGAGTTGAAGAAGCCGGTGAAGAAGCCGCTGAACGGCATGAAGTTCGCCGGCTACGTGGGCTGCCAGACCAACCGTCCCTTCGGCATCGCCGGCGAGTCCTTCGAGAACCCCCAGTACCTGGACAAGTTGATCGAGACCATGGGCGGCGAAGCGGTCCCCTACGACCAGAAGGTCACCTGCTGCGGCGGCGCCCTGGCGTTCTCCGAGCCGGAAAAGGCCCAGGGCCAGATCAAGGACATCATCGAATCCGCCTATGACAACGGCGCCGAGATGATCGTCACCCCCTGCCCCCTGTGCCAGGCCAACGTCGAGGTCTACCAGGGCCAGATCAACAAGACCTACGGCACCAAGTTCAACATCCCGGTGCTGTATTACTCCCAGTTGATGACCCTGGCCTACGGCGGCTCCGCCAAGGAAGCCGGGTTGAACGGCCAGGTGATCCGGGCGCCGAAGCTGGAGCAGTTCGCCGGTTGAACTGACGGCTTGGGCTGTCACAAGAGACGGGCGCCGCGGCGCCCGTTTTGCTTTTCTCCTCTCCCCCTCCGGAGGAGGGGTGGGGAAGAAGGAGGGGCGATCTGACCAAGCCCGACAGTCCAACGTATGCCGTAAGATATGCCTCACTCGCCGGAGCTTCTTATGACCCAACTCGACATCGCCCACCTTCCACTGCCCGAAAAACTCCAGCTCATGGAGTCGCTTTGGGATTCCCTGAGCCGGGAACCTGCCGTCGACCAGACCATGCCAAGTTGGCACGAAGCGGTTCTCGAAGAGCGCCTGGCACGGCTGGATGCCGGTGAAGAAGAACTGATTTCCTGGCAGGAGGCGAAGCAACGCATCCGTGCCGCCGCAACTGTGCGAAGATGAAACTCCGCATTACCGGTGCGGCCGCGCGAGACCTGCTCGATGGCCAGACCTTCTACGAACGACAAGCACAGGGCATAGGCGACTACTTTCTGGACAGTCTTACGCCGACATCGACGCCTTGCAGCTTTACGCAGGTATCCACCCGAAGGTGCATGGCAGGCTGTACCGGGCGCTCGCGAAACGATTTCCCTTTGCCGTTTACTACGATCTGAAGGGCAGCGAGGTCATCGTGATGGCCGTACTCGACTGCCGACAGAACCCAGCTTCCATCGTTGCACGGCTGGCGAGTCGGTAAGTGAATTGAACCACTTTCGTAACCCGTGACCAGGGCTGGTACGGAGTAAACCAACGCTCCCGGAGGCCGGTCATTGTTGGGCTTCGTCCCTCAGCCCAACCTACGCGGGCTGAAGGGATTGTTGATGGTCAGCACGCCATCGATGATCTGGCCGTCCTGAAGATCTTCCGAATAAAGCGTGTCACAACCGGCATCCAGCGCGGCGCCGACGATGAGGGCATCGTAGATCGAGAAGCCGTAGCGCTCGGCGACCCGGAGCGCGCGGTCGTGGATTTCCAGGGTGAGCGGGACGACTTCACAGAGGCCGCGGATGGGCAGCAACGCCTCACGGATGTCCGAGTGGCTCATGGCGCATTTTCGGGTGGCCACCGAAGCGAACTCGTTGAGCACCTGGACGCTGATCGTGCCGCCCTGGGCCAGCAAGGCCTCGGCGCGCTCCGCCTTGGCGACGTCCGCCGACAGCAGATAGAGCAGGACGTTGCTGTCGAAGAAAGCCTTAGCCACGTTCGTTGGCCGCATCGCGGTCGAACTTGAAGTCGGCGGGCAGGCGCCCCCGGTACTTTCTCAGGCGGGCGAGCAATTCCTGAGCATCGGGTTTCTTGCGGATGCCAAAGTGGCGGGCATCGGCCACCTCGATCTCGATGTCGTCACCGTCCTTGAGTTCCAGCGCCTCGACGACGACGGCGGGGAGACGGACGGCCAGACTATTGCCCCATTTCGCGACCAGCATGACCAACCTCCGTGGATATACGATAAATCAAAGTATATCTTATGCAATGTCGCCCCAAATACGTGATGTCGGGACCATGGATCGAATCTTCGAGGCTGATCGGGGTATGTGACGCTGGAGCGTCCAAGTGTGGTTGCCACGCGGGAGCGTGGGAACCAGGCGATCGCTCGCGCCCTATCGGGCCGTTCGATTTCACGACACTGCCGGAGGCGGGTGGCACCTGGGTTACCGCTTACTCTTCTTGCCGCCGGGCTTGGTCCGGGGCGAGCGGACCAAAGAGGGCAGGGTCGACTTGATTTTGCAGATCTTCATAATTTTATTTGAGCCTGGCCCCTTTGATTATTTGATTTAAACGCGTCCAGTCGTGGACTGATGTAGGTTTTCCCCGGCTCTGGATTTTGATAGTTGTCCATTGGCGATGTAGTAAATGGAGATACAGATTCCTAACGTTTGACATAACCGGCT
>CAIXFP010000804.1 GCA_903918705.1 uncultured Pseudomonadota bacterium | reverse complement strand
GGCGATCGGCGTGGCCTGCTCGACCATGAAGCTGCATTCATCCATGCCGCAAACGTAGCAGCAGACCGCGCCTTTGTCCAGTCCCCACTGTGCTGCTGTAACCAATCAGGCCATTGCGCGGTTAGATGACGTGGCCCTGGGGCGGTTGGTGCCGCGCAGTTTGTCCTTGGCGGTGTTGGCGTAATCCACGTTATACGGCGGGTCCTGCCAAACCATGTCGGCGAGCCTGACTTTGCCACCCTCGCCCAGCAGCGTGGCATAGGCATCGGCGTCGGTGGCATCGCCACACAGCACCCGGTGGTCGCCACAGATCCAGACATCGCCCGGCCGTGACACCGGTGTCTCCGGCACCTCGGGTGCGGCATCGTCCTCGGTCTGCCCCTCGGTGGATGTTTCCTCGCCCGCGAGAAGGTCTGCCAGCGCATCAGCATCGAAGCCAGTCAGCGCCAGGTCGAAGTCGTCGTCCTGAAGGGCGGCAAGTTCCACTTGAAGCATGGCCTCGTCCCAGCTGGCGTTCTCGGCGATGCGGTTGTCGGCAATCACCAGGGCACGGCGCTGGGTGGGCGTGAGATGGTCGAGCACCACCACTGGCACGGTCGGGAGGCCAAGTTTCTGGGCAGCGGCGAGTCGGCCATGCCCCGCTACGATGATCCCGTCGCTGCCGGCAAGGATGGGATTGGTAAAGCCAAATTCTGCGATGGACGCCGCAATCTGCGCGACCTGGGCATCGGTGTGGGTGCGGGCGTTTCTTGCAGAGGGCAGCAGTTTGCCGGTGGGCCACTGCTCGATCTTGTCAGCGAGCCAGGAGATGCTCATGCATTGGCTCCCAACCGCTCGGCGGCAACCGCATCGAAGGTCTGGCCGCTGGTGATGAGGGTCACCGGTACACCGGGATGATTCTGTTGGAACCGCTTGAGGGCCACGTCCACATACTCCGGCGCGATTTCCACGGCCCGCACTTTCCGGCCGGTGCGTTGACCGGCGAGGAGCGAGGTGCCCGAGCCGCCGAAGGGTTCGAACACGATCCCACCCACGTCGGAGAAGGCCTCCATGATGTGGGCCGGCAAGTCCACCGGGAATACAGCCGGGTGGTCGATGCCCTGCCCGATCTTTCCCTTGTGCCGCATGATGCGGATCACGCTGTCGGGGATGCGGTGGTCCTGGGTGGGGGTGCCGACATGGTTCCAACCAGCGACCTCGCCATCCTTGCCACGCATGGCCGTCGATGAACCATCGGCGCGCAGGTGCTTGTCCTGGCCCGCGAATTTGCAGGGCACGATCTTGTTCGCCCTGCGGGCTTCCCGGTTGAAGTGGAAGATGAACTCGAAGGCTGGCGCCAATCGTCCTGACCAGTCCCCAGGCAATCCCGGCCCCTGGTCCCAGACGTACCAGGCGAAGCGCCGCCAGCCCTGGCTGCGCATCCAGTCCAGCCAGCCGTTCCAGTAGGGAACGACTTCGTTGTCGCGGTGGATCAGGCCCAGGTTGACCAAGACCTGACCGGCGGCGGCCATGGGCAGCCGGGCGAAGACGCCGCACATCAGATCGTCCCAATCGACGATGGCGTTGGTGTAGTCGCGCTGGTTTCCGTAGGGCGGCGAGGTGAAGCACAGATCGGCGGATTCGCCAGCCATCAGCGCGGCGACCACCTCGGCGTCTGCGGCATCGCCACAGATCAGGCGATGGGCACCCAACTGCCAGACGTCGCCCTGGTGGGAGACGGGGTTGGCCGGGGCGTCGGGCACCTCGTCGGCGTCCTCAGCCTCGTCCTGACCTGGCGCGGCTTCCTCATCGACGGCGACAGCATCGGCCAGTAGCCGTTCGATCTCGGCGTCATCGAAGCCAGTGAGCAGCAGGTCGTAGCCGGCCTCCTGCAACTCGGCCAGTTCCAGCGCCAACAGTTCCTCGTCCCAGCCCGCCTGCAGGGCAAGCTGGTTGTCGCCGATCACGTAGGCCCGCTTCTGGGTGGGCGAGAGATGGCCCAACTCGATCACCGGGACTTCGGCCAGCCCCAACTTGCGGGCGGCGGCCAATCTGCCATGTCCGCAAATAATGCCGTTGGCGCCGTCGACGAGAATGGGCTGAGTCCAGCCGTACTCGACGATGCTGGCGGCAATCTTCGCCACCTGCGCCTCGGAGTGGGTCCGGGGATTGCGGGCAAACGGGATCAGCGCCTCGACCTTGCGATATTCGATGCGCAGCGCGGGTTCGTTCATCAGGTTTGCAGTGAAGGTGTCGAGCCGGTTTGCAGGTGCAAACCTGGACGGTGGGTTTGCACCCCAGGTTTGCAGGGGCGCAAAAGCACGAAACCCGCGACAGGCGCGGGTTTCAGGGGTGGTTCGAATATGGGTTGCGCGGGGGTGCAAACCCTGCAAACCTCGGTTTGCAGTCGGACACTATCGAAAGGCCGCGCTCTCGCCTCCCGCATAGCGGAGGCGACAGGAAGGACCCGTCGTATATCTCTGCCGACTGCCCTGCCCCACCGAAAAAGAGACCACCCGGAGGTGGTCTTGAAAAACCTTCCATTGCGGAAGGTCAGGGAGGTTCGCGGGTCTGGTCGACGATGGCGAAATCCTACGTCAAATCACCGGGATATGTTGCGTCTGGCCTCTGCCACCCGCTTCCGATGCTTTCCTATCCATTCCCCCCAGCCACGCCAGAGCAAGGCAAATTACTACGCCGTGACTGGTCGGATGTCGCCTCAGTGCGAACTGGGCTCTTCCTCGCGAAGCCAGGCCGGGATGTCTCGGCTACTGTGGAGGATGCGCCACACGTCGATGTGGTCCTCCACTTCCATGTAGAAGACGAGGTAGGGATACCGCTTGCAGACCCAGAAGCGCAGGCCAGGCAGATTCAGTTCATGGGCGTAGCGTGGCGATCCCGCCGCCGGCTGCTGCTGCAAGTGCCGATACGCCTGTTCGAGGCTGTCGATGAACCCCAGCACCGCCTCAGGCGCCTGCTCCAAGTAATACTCGATGGCTTCCTGAACGTCGCGATCCGCCCGTTCGCGCCGAACGATGGGTTTCACGCCTTGGCTGCCAGCCGTTTCCTGACGTCATCACGCAAGGCAGCGAAGTACGCTTCGTCGGCGATACCTGTCTGAGCCGAACTCGCGCCCTCCAGAAGCAGGTCACGCAAACGGGTGCGGTCCTGCTCCTTGCGTATCAATTCGCGCACGTACTCGCTGCTGGTGCCGAAGCCGCGCGACACGACCTGCTCGTCCACGAAGGACTTGAGCGATTCGGGAAGGGAGATGTTCATCGTGGTCATGGCGCCACATTAGGATGTTTGCCAAAATTTGGCAAACTCATCCCGTTGAGATGCCCGGCCACGGTTCCCAGCGCCCTCTGCCACCGCCGCCACGCCGTCGTGCGGTCGCAGCCGATACGCCGGCAGATGTCCTTCCACTCGTAGTGCTTGGCGCGCATCCAGATGAGGTGGCGCTGCTCCTCCTGAAGCCACTGTACCCAGCGCATAGCCTCCATCATCCTGTTGATCGCCTCCGGTGTGGGCGGCAGGGGGCGGTATTCGTAATCCTCGGCGGACATGGTTTCCCACTCCTGGCGCGCGAACATCGGCCAGACGTTGAAGTAGCCCTGCACCCTCACAGGGGGCAGCCGCCGTCCGGTTTCGGCAGCCTCGGAAAAACGGGCCGCCACATCATCCATCGTCCATTCAGCCATGGCGCTGCCCTCCGTAGAGCCGCTCGCCGATGCGGCGGATGAATTCACGTTCGACGAAGTCCAGGCGCTCGTCGGCTTCCGCCACGACCAGGATGTGCTGGCCGCGCCAGCCGTCGCGTTTTATGGCTTCCAGGTCGGTGGACTCCGGCAGGTGCCGGGCCAGGGGGCTGCGGTAGGGGTGTGCAGGGATTTTCATGCGCCCACCTCCTGGGCCTCGATTGCCCAGTGAAGCAGCGCCAATGCATCCGCTTCGTTGTCATCCACCGGTGCGTGCCCGCGGGCGATGACCGCCGCGATCATCTCGGGCTTGCCGGCATTGCCCTTGCCCGTGGCGTGTTTCTTGATCGTGCCCACCGGCACGCCCTGGTAGGGGATGGCGTGGTGCTCGCACCAGGCCGTCAGCGTGGCCATGAAGCCGCCATAGGCATGGGCGGCATCCACGCCGACGTGGCAGCGCACTTCCTCGAAGTACACGGCGTCGATGCCGTCACCGCTCTGCTTGATCTCGGTGAGCCACTTGCGGAAGCGCAGGTAGCGCATGCCGCCGCCCTCGAAGCGCTGCGGCTTGAAGGTTTCGGAATCGCTGATGATCTGGCTGTCCTTGAGGCGGATGGCCCAGCCGGTTTGCGTGCCCAGGTCCAGGGCCAGGATGGTCGTGTTCATATCTCGCTCCATTTCGAGCGGTGACCGATGGTGACTGGCTTGACTGTTAACTTCTTCACGCACGCACGTGTAGGCGTCAATCAGCAGACAAGTCACCATCGGTCACCAGAAGTCATTAATCGGGGTCGGTGTAGTGCTGATTGCAGGCCTTGGGCCGCAACATCAGGCCTTTGAAGGCCTTGGCGCCGCCGTGCATCCGCGTCTTCTCGAAGCTTCGGGCGATGAGCAACTCGGCGAACCGCTTGATGGAGCCTACGAACTCGCCGGCCTTTTCCGCCCACTCACGCCAGTCGCCGAACAGGTCAGCAGTCAGCGTCCTGGCCTCCGGATGCAGGCTGCAGCGCTCGTCCAGCCACTGGCCCACGGCATCCTCAGCCTCGAAATATTCCTCGGTGGCGGACACCACGCAGGCTGGCCGCTTGAGCCCCTGCTGCTGCCAGCGCAGGCAACCTTCCACGGCCCAGACGAGAATCCCGTCGCGTTCCTTCAGCAGTTTCTCGGTGAGTCGACCGTCGCGTTTTTCCGGCGGGATGGTCACGGTGAACGGGATGAGGTGCATCCGGCGCTTCATGGCCTCGTCCACGTTGCGGATGGAGGGTTTGTGGTTGCCGGCGATCACCACCTTGTAATGCGGCGGGTACGTGAAGAAGTCCTGACGCATGAAGCGGGCCGTAACGGGATCGCCGCCGGTGATGGCCTTGATCTTCGATTCGTTCCAGCGCCGGCCCTGCTCAGTCTCCGTTGCCGCCACGAAGCGCGCTCCGCGCAAGCCGGCCAGATCGGTGGGGTGCCGATCCGTGCGGGTTTCCATGAAGGTATCCATGGGTGCATTGGCCGCGTAGTCCCCCAGGATCGTGAAGATCGTGTTCACGAAGACACTCTTGCCGTTGGCCCCGGTGCCATAGAGGAAGAACAGGGCATGTTCCTGGGTACTGCCGGTCAACCAGTAACCCACGGCGAGCTGCAGGTAGGCGGCAAGCTCGGCATCCTGACCGGATACATCGCCTAGAAAGGCCCGCCAGGTCGGACAGTCGCCCTTCGGCGTGGCTGCAGTAATCTTGGTCATCCGGTCCCTGCGATCGTGGGGCCGTATGCGGCCTGTGCGCAGATCCACCACCCCGCCTGGGGTGTTGAGCAGCCAGATGTCCGCATCCCACTCGTCGGTGGTGGCGGCGTGATGGCGGTCGGTGCGCGCCAAGCGTTCCACCCCGCCCACGGTGCTGGCGCCGGCAAGCTTGGCCGCGACCTTGGGATTAGACGCGTGCAGGGAGGCATGCCGGCACACCTGACGGATCAGATGGGTGGCTTCCAGCGTCTTCTCCGAGCGCCAGCGCTGACTGTCCCACATCAGCCACTTGCCCCAGGCGGCGATGTACCGCCAGTCCCGCTGGTAGCGGCGGGTGAAGGTGAGCGCCAGGGCATCATCGGTGCCCCACACGGTTTGCTCGTCGTCGGGGTGGGGATCCGATCCGGCAGGCTCCAGGTCTTCCATGGCCTGGAAGGTCATGCTGGGAGCGGTGGCCAGAAATGCGGCAACCCCGAATCCCTCGACGATGGCATCAGCCGCATCCCAGCCCTCCGGCTTGTCCTCCGGAGGAAACAGGATGGCGCAGGCCGTGGCACCCGCCGCCAGGATGGCCTGGGAGGCCGCTTCGGCGTAGGACCAGCCCGGCTTGTCCCTGTCCGGCCAGATCAACACCGCCTTGCCGGCCAGCGGTGACCAGTCGGTTTTCTCCACCGGGGCATTGGCGCCGTGCATGGCCGTGGTGGCGCAGATGCCGGCGTCAATCAGCGCTTGGGCACACTTCTCCCCCTCGACCAGAACGACCTGATCGGCAGTGACGATGCCCGGCTGGTTGTACAGCGGACGCGGCTCAGGTGGAGCCGGTTTGCGCCGTTTGACATCCCAGGGCCGGAACTCCTTCTTCCGGCCGGGCGAATCGTAGCGGTAGACCACCGCGATCAGGTGGCCCTCGGCGTCGAGGTAGTCCCACTTGGCCGTGGCCTGTCCGAGGTCGTCGATGGGCACTTCCTTCCTCAACTTGCGCACCGGCGCCGACCGGGCACGCCCGAGCAGGTCGGCCGCAAGGTCCAGTACCCGCGGGAATTGGGTGTGGGCATCGATGCCGTAATGGCCAGCGATCAGGGCGAAGGTGTCGCCGCCATCGCCGGTGGCACGGTCCGTCCAGAGACCGGCCTTCTCGCCGTTGAGCAAGATCTCCAGGCTGTCGCCCGGGCTGCCCAGGATGTCCCCAATGTGGAACTTGCCGCGCCGCGCCTTACCGGCGGGGAACAGGGTGACGAGCACGGATTCCAGATTCGCGAGTAGTGCTGCGCGGATCTCCTCACGCTCGGCATCGAGATTGCGCTCGGTCGTCTCGGGAATGTCGTTGAAATCGATCACGGCGCCTCCCCGATGATGCCCATCCGCGCGGCGATGAGCTCGCCTCCCCGGCAAGGCTTCCGGAGTTTCGCCAGCGCCTTCATCTCGATCTGCCGGATACGCTCACGGGTGCATCCCTTTGCCTTTGCCAGCTCATCGAGCGGCATGGGTTGGCAATCGATGCCGAAACGCAGTCGGAGGATTTCCGCCTCACGTTCCGGGATCGTGTCGAGCAGGTCATCCACGGCCTGGATCGCCTCACACTGCTCCAGCAAGGCGGCCGGGTCGCTACAACTTGCCGAATTGACGAGCAGTTCGTGAACGGCGGCACCCGACAATTCCACCTCGGAAGTATTCGTCGTCAGCGGATAGCGTTGTTCCTCCGACCACAGTTCGCCGGGCAGGCGGTTGAAGAACACGCAGAGCTTTTCCGCGCAGGGGCGAAGGTCGCCGTTCTCATCGAACGGCGTGCGTTTGAGGTTGAGGTAGGGCAGCAGACGGTCGCTATAGCTGATGCCCACCAGGCGGGCGAACTTCTGCCCAGGTTGATGGCCTGCCTGCTCGATGGCGCGCAGCAATCGAGCATTTCTGACCTTGATGTTGACGCGGTAATCACTCATTTCCGCTCCCCATCTCGTTTCCCTGTCCGCCATGCCGCTCGGCGTTCTGCCGGTGCCACACCGCCAGTTCGGAGAGGCGGAAGCGCACCAGGCGCGAGAGTTGGTAATGGGGAATCCGCTTCGCCGAACGCATCTTCGGATCGGCGAACCAGTAGTAGGGCAGCCGCAGGGCATAGCTCGCCTGGCGGGAATCGATCATGGGTTCCTCGGCGTTTTGCAACGCCGGAAGGGCTTGTTTGTCGTTCATGGTTGTCTCCAGCAACGATCGGCCCAGGCGCACAGGCGGCATTCGACGTGGGCCGGATCGGTGGTCATTCGGGGGAGTTGCTCGCCGGCATCCGTGGCGGTGATCACCTTCACCGCCCGGTCCGACATGCGCTGGGCCAGGGCGGCATCGAAGGGCACGAGCTCTGCGTAGATCTCCATGGTGTCGGCGTTCACGGCCGTGAATAGCGCCGGCTGCTCATGCAGTTGGAGATAGGCCTGGTAGATCGCGACCTGGGCGGCGTACACGGGTTTGGCGACGGCGAGATGCCGCTTCTCCAGGTCGCGCCAGGATTTCGCGTTAAGGCACTTTGATTCCCAAAGCGCCGGGTAGGCGAACCCCTCAGGGCCAGCGACCAGGACGCCATCGATATGCCCCTGGAGCCGGCCATCGAGCAGGGTGAAGCCGAGCTGCTGGCCATCCCGGCCATGGGTGCGCAGATCGAATCCGGCCAGGCGCAGCCAGTTCACCATCTGCGCCTCGTTGTCGTGGCCACGCTCGAAGATGCGCAGGATGCGCCCTGGGAACTCCTTGCCCGGATCCACCGGGGCGGCGGCATATTCGAACTGCAGAGCGCGCTCGCAGGCCACCCCGAGGCGCGAGGCCCCGAGGTAGGCGCGGCGTTCCTGCTGCCGGGCCTTCGCCTGCATGCCGGCGTCGACCAGGGTGGTGATCTGGCCGGAGAGGGAGGAAGTGGAATTGAAATCCAGCATCACGTCGTCTCCCACGGCAGGTCATCCGCCAGGTCGGCGAAGGGACTGGTGCCCTGGACGCTCGCGTCGACGCGGGCCTGGGCCTGGCTCATCACTTCCTGGTAGGTGGTGACGATGGCGTTGACCACCGCCAGGGCCTCGGCCTCGGTGTAGTGGCCCAGGGGTTTGTCGAAGCCGATCTCGCCGGCCGCTTCCCCGAAGGGACGCAGGCAGGCCTTCATGGCCGCCGTTTCCATTACGGTCGGATCAACCATGAAGGTTTCCTCCGGCAAGGGCCCTTTGTCTTTCCAGGATCCATAGAGGGCTTGGAAGGCGGCCTGACACCGGCGCGAACAGAAGACCCAGTCGAGCGGAGCGGATCGGGGATCGCCGGGCCTGAACCGGGTATCCAGGTGCCCGAAGCCCCGCGCGGGGCGATTGCAGACCCAGCATTTTCCGGTCATGCATGACGCCCTCCCGGCTGCGTTCGATGCTGAGCACGAACCACATGCTCGGAGCAGAGGGCATCCAACTCGACATGGTCGTCCCGAATCGGAGTCGTGCCGATGACTACCCCCTTGGGATGGCGGCAGCGAGCAATCCGCAGTCCACCGATATCGCCAGCAGTCGATGGATCGAGATGATGGCAATTGCCACAGCGTTTTCTGATCATGCTCGCGCCCCTACTGCGCCCAGACGGGCTTGGTGACGGGCGCCTGCGCGCGCTGCGGAGGCTGGGCGGGTGGCTGGGATGGCTTTGCCGGGGCCTGGGCAACGGGTGGCGGGGTGTAGGCCGGTCGTCCCATCGCGGCGGCATAGTCGCGGTGGTCAGGTTCGATGGCCTGCTTGATGACGTTGCGGTTCTCGCCCTTGGCGTCCTTCTCGACGTCCACCCGGGCCACGAACTCGATGCCGTCCAGGTCGCTGAAATCGCGGATGCGCCGGGCAGCGGCCGCCTGGGGAGAGTTGTCCTGGGGGGAGACGCCGCGGGCGGAGTTGAGGACGGCGCGGATGAAACTGCGGCCCATGTTGCCCCAGGCCGGGCCCTTGGCCGAGTGCAGGCCGATGTTGGACCAGAGCTTGCGTTTGGCGTATTCGCCTTCCAGTACCACGAACTCGCAGGCGAGGTAGACGCTGCCGGTGTCGAAACTCTCGGTGGCATAGCCGCCGGTCCAGCCCTGCTCAGGGTTGTCGTGGCCGCCCGGCTTGATGGTCATGCGCAGCTTGACCACCGTACCCTTGGGGATCAGGTCGAAGGAAGGCTGCTGTTCGGCGTCGTTGAAATCGTTCCAGTTGCTCATGACGGTGTCCTTTACTGATGGATGGCGGCGGTGGCGCCGGCACACTTGCGGATGAGTTTCAGCAGGTCGGGCTCCTCGACCACGTCGAGGTGGCCGGAGCGGTCCTTGACTGGGAAACCCCAGGGATTGACGGTGTGGCAGACGAAGGCGCGGTAGGAACTGCCGTCCTCGGCCTTGAGCTCGGTGAGCGTCACTACCTGGTCGACGATGCCGGGCAGTTCCAGGGCGGTCTTGCTGCCCTCGATCTGTGGCACGAAGGCCTTGCGGTTGAAATCGTCGATGCGCTCGTCGAGGATGGCGACGAACACCACGTTCTTGCCCCGGGCGTGCTGCAGATGGGTGAGCGCGGTGATCATTTCCTGACCGAGCAGGCCATAGGCGCCCCGGCTGTCCGGCTTGCCGGTGCGCTCGGAAAAGGCGGCCGGCTGCACCCGCGCCCAGGTCAGCGCCAGGCGGGAGAGCGCCGTGATGGAGTCGACGAAGTAGGTGTCATAGCAGTCCAGTTGACCGGGATCCCCGTACTTCGCGCAGACATGCTCGAAGTGGGCCTGGGAGAACGGCTGATCCGCGACCAGGGCGGGGTTGGGACCCGCCAGGAACACCACCAGGTCGCGGAATTCCGGCCAGGTTTTGGGCCGCAGCGTGTCGCCGTGCCAGTCCTGCACCGAGAGGTCGCCGCTTTCACAGTCGACGAACAGGGTCGAACGCTCCGGGAGGGTCTTGAGTTGGGTGGTCTTGCCGATACCGGCCTTGCCCAGGACCACGAGCTTGACCCCACGCTTTTCGGACAAGCGCTCCTCGGCGCTGATGATCGGGAGGGCCATCACTGTTCCCCCTCTGAATTCATCTCGCTGATCATGGCCAGACGGAAATTGGTCTTGCCCGGCTTGACGGTGCGCGCGGCGGCGAACTGCTCGCGCAGGACCGGGGGCCAGTTGCTGTAGCGGGCCTCGGGGATGGCGTACTCGATGTCGAGGTAGTCCTCGACGCGCTCGCCGGAGGCGGCGATGCGGCGCGCGGTTTCGGCGAGTAGGGTTTGGTTCCAGGCCACACGCTTGGGGCTGTCGACCGTGACGCGGACACTGCCGTCGTTCAGGTGGACGACACCGAAGTCCTTGCCGGCGGTGAGACGCGCTTGCTGCGCCTGCCCGGCATAACGCTGTTCCAGGGCCGCGTGGTAGCGCTGGCGAACCTGCTTGAGCGAGGTTTCCAGCGTGTCGAGAAACTCGCTCAGCTCAAACAACGGTTGCTGCGCCAGGGCGGCCATCTGACTGACGGTCAACTCGGCCAGGTCGGCGGGGAGGGTGATGGGATCGCTCATGGCCGCCCCCTCACACAAAGGCCCGAGCCGAAGTCGAGTGGCGTGCGTTACGCTGCTCGAAGGCTTCGATTTCGGCGATGAGGTAGGTGACGCGGGCGCCGAGCTTGCAGAAGACGGGGCCGAGTCCCTCTTGTCGCCAGCGGCGGAGGGTTTTGACGGACAGACCCCAGCGGCCTGCCAGCTCGTATTCGTCAAGGGCAAGTCGTTCCACGGGGGCGCCACGTTGCGTGGTGCGTCCTTCCGCGCGACAGCTTTGAATGGATGGAGTTGGGTTTTGCATTTGCGGTTGCTCCTTGTTGAAAAAGGCAACCGCATGGTCTCGACCGTTTAGCTAATGACTTGCCTCACGGAATAGCTAACGGAACAGCAAATATGAGGATTGAGGATGTCAGGGATGTACAGTTGAAGGGCCTTAACTACAGGCCTGGTGCAAGGCAGATGACACCCACTCACACCTATCAGAGAGACGAGAACCTGCGTCAACGCATCAACGCGTTTTTGCAGGATGCGTTCCAACTGCCCTCCGACGACTACTACGGAAAACTGAAGCTGAAGAGTCTCCTCGGCATGAAGTCAGCGCTGTCCGACATCAACAATGCGCTCACCATGCATCTCACACTCGAGTTCATTGATTGGCTTGCCCTCGCCCTTTCGCTGGATGTGGATGCGTCCACAAAACTTCGCGCGGATGTGTTGCGTAGCAAGCCCAGTAGCAATGGCTACGATGTCCAGTCCTCGGCTCCCATACCACTCGTCGCCGAGGTGAAGTGCAATGTTCCAATCAATTGCGGCAAGAAGTACGGCGCAGCGCAGAAGGCCGGCATACTGAAAGATATCAATGCATTACTACAGGGAAAGTCGAAGGCATCCCCTCTGGGCACGGATGCCTTGAAATTCATGGTGTTTCTTGACCTGCCCGAAGTCAGGGCGGCAAACGAGCATCTGATCGCGTCCAACGGAAAACTCTCGAGGGCATTCAGAATCCTGAAAGCCAATGAAGTGCCAAGTGACCCAACAGTTGTCTACGGCGTCTACGCAACGATTGGTGCCACCCACTCCGCAACTATCTCCGGCGAAGTCGATAGCAGCCGCGCGATACACGCTCGATGAACATCTCTCGGTTTTCCTTGCCCCCCATCGCCGCGTCCAAGGTCGGGGCGACCGATCCGGACTGGGTCTTCACATCCTGCGTCCACTCCAGACATTCGCCGTCCCGTGCCCGCCAGAACATGGCGATGATGTTTTTCTGGAAACCGGTGAAGGCCACGGGCTTGGGCAAGTGCCGCAGCTTGAGCACGCCGCCCGGTTCGTCGAACCATTCCTCGGCGACCTCGGCTGCCCTGGCCGGTTTCCCTGTGAGCACCTGCGTCAGCGCCGACAGGTCGAAGGCTTCCTTGCCATCGTCCACATACAGGAAATCATCCAGCAGGCGAAGTCGATGGCGGGTCGCGATCGGCCTGGTCGGGAGGATCGGCGTCAGCACGATGCCGGCATGTTCGTGGATGCCATCGAGCAGCCTTTCTTCGAGGGCGCCGGCAGGGGCGGCGCTCAGCGCCCGGCCATAGAACATCGGCGCGGAGGCCGGTGAACTGCCGATCCGGAATTCGCCGAGGTACCAGAGATGCCCAGCCACCAGGCATGCCCGGCGAGATTTCACGGTCTGGTAAATGCCAAGCAGCGACGCCATGTCACCGAGGATCGCATCCGGGTTGACCCGATAGAGGCTGATTTCCGCCAGCGGCCGCGTCACCACCCGCGCGCCTCGCTGTGGACTCATGTAGCGGTACACGCCGGCCTCCTCGTCGAGTGTGACTTCGACCTCCTCCTCGGAATCCAAGAAGGGGGCGAGCACATGCGTCAAACAACCGTCCGGCATGAACCACGGGTGGCCGGCCAGATTCATCCCGCTCAGGCCAAGATTGGCGCTGGTCACGCGTTCGGAGATCTCCCGAAAGCGTTCCAGCGCAAGCAGGAGGTGCCTCAGCGTCGGCATCCGCACCCCCTCAGAATTCAATCAGGATGCCCAGGCGGGCAAGCTGCGCCATCACCAGTTTGCGGTCGTCCTCGGTCTTCATCTTGTCGTTCAGTCCGTGCGGTGCCGTGATCTGGACCGAGATGTCATGTGCCCTTCGATGGCGCTGTCGGGCGATCCGCATTTTCAGGGTGACCTGGGCGATGTCGAACTGGCTCAGGTCATCCACCTTGAATTCGCTCCTGGCCACCTCATAGATGTCCCGGTCATCGTACCGATCCCGGATCACGGCCAGCCGGCTGGTGATCTGCCGGTCCATCTCGCGCCCCTCACGGGCGTTCATCACCACATGCCGGGTCAACGAACGCGCCACCTTGAGCTGGGCGATGGAGATCGAATCGATGCCAGGGATTTTTTCCGCCACCAGCCTGGGCAGGATCGCATCGGAGGCAAAACCGGTGAGGTTGAATTCCTGAATCGGCAGGTCGTTGATGTCGCCGCTGGCCGCCAACACCAGGTCACGGAACATGCCGCCCAGATCACGGCGGGTCTCCCGGTCATCGCTGAAGACACTGATCGCGCCTGACCCCCGCTCATATCCGAAGCGGATCGACAGGGCAGCCACGTCATCGTGCGCCACCTCCTCGCCATGCTCGACCTTGGTGTAATGCGTCTCCGAGCCGTTGAAGGTGACGGTCACGATGTCCAGAAGGACGGGAGCGGCATCGCCTTCGTTTGCATCCTCATCCTGCGTCGCCTGGCCGCCGCCCAGGCGCGTGAAATGCTCGATGAGCACATCCTCGGTCGGGGCATCCGGGTAGAGCCCAAGAATTCGAGCCTTGAGCGCCTGCTTCACCAACTCGTCGATGTTCGGCGCCAAGTGCTTCGGCCCTCGGTAGTGGCTGGAGTACGCTTCACTTTTCGTCTGGCGATTCATCACCTGCACACGTTCGGCCTGGTCGAATCGTGCCTGTTGCATGCCCTCCTTTTCCGGATATTCCTGCTCCAGGTAGAGGTGCAAGGCACGGCCATGCGGGTCGACGTGGCAGGCCAATGCTGCGGCATCGCGCGGATTGCCGCCATCCAGCAGGGAGAGCACGGCCTCCTTGCCATAGTCGTTGTCGAGGAGGGAAATGCGTTCGGCAATGCGTTCCAGCCGTTGCCGGGTCAAAGCGCCGGTGGCCGCGACCAGGGGGAATAGCTGCTTGCGCACCGGAGGGGGCAGGATGCCCTTGGCCTTGTCCATTTTCCTGGCAACGTCGTCCGGGACGGCGATGCCCTCGGTTTTCAGCAGCCGCTTGAGTAGCGCCACATTCCTGACCTTGCGCACCAGCCAGACGAGATGCTCCATGTCGGGCAGGATTTCCGGGCCATGATCTGCCGCTGCTTTGGCGATTCCGGCATCAGGGTGACCGGCATCTGACGTCCGCGCCTCGGAGATTTCCCCGCCCAAGTCATCCGTGAGGGGGCTTTGAAGTTTCTCTGCTGTCGAGACCATGACTGCTCCTTTCATTAGTTGCGCGTTACGCGAACGCGCAACCATTCGGGCCAAGAAATGCCGGCACGTGGCCGGCTGGTGATTGCCGGGCCCGACCCGACAATGCCAAATCAATGTGGGCGACTGCCCGGCAATAAACCGTAACGTTCCATGCGAACCCGAATGAAACGGCCATGCACGCCGAAGCGTTTTCCGATGGCTTTCTGCAGGCTTTCAAGATCGAATTCACCAAGATCGCCGTCCGCCTTCAGCGACATGGGATTGGTCAACTGCCCTTCCAGCAGGCTGGGGCCGTGCACGACTGTGACGTGATGCATCGGGGCCATCTCGTTCACCGCGTTGAGCAGGCGACTGCGGGGAACCAGGAGCGAGCCCATGAATTCGTTGGCGCGATATTCCGCGATCCGCATCGCTTTGGCCCGCTCGGTTTCATGAACCGTGGCTGGCGGATTCTGCTGTTCGGCCGTGCCCGCGCCGCTCAGATGGGCGGCATCACGGGTGGTCATGCGGTAGACCTTCAGTGGTTGCCCAACCACATCGTCAAAGAGCCCAGGCCCGGCTTTGGAGCCGGCGATCCAGCCTGGCGCTTCGAACACGGCGTGGCCCAACTCGTGGCCGAACGTGCTCAACACCAACTCTTCGGTCATGGATTCGCTGACGGGCGAGACCAGCAGTGATGCCGCATCCACTCCCGCCCCAGGATCGAATTCGCGCAGGCCGCAGACTGTTTCCCCGGTTTCGTGGTCGCTGACCGGATGGTCGAGGCTGATCCACAGGTCGAAGTGGATGCCGTTGACGTTGAGGCCGGTGATGTCGCCCAGCACCGATAGCGTGATGGCATCCGTTACGGCAGAGACCAACTGGGCACGCACGGCGTTCGCTGTTTCCTCGACGGCGGCATTGTTGATGTAGTGGGGCGTGAAACCAGCGGTGTGCCGGTAGTTGACCGTGAGCAACGTCATGGTCAGTCCTCGGATTTAGTGCGTCTGCGATAGGCCTGAACAACTTCTCCGACATTCAACTGCATGTCTGGTGGCAGACGACTGGCCTGGATGAAGGCCTCGTCTGGCTCCAGGTTGAGAAGCTGCGCTGCTTTGCTGATCAGGTCGTCCTTGGGCGGCTTTTCCAGATCGCGCTCGATCCGTGACCAGTAGGCGGGGGAGATGCCGATCTGACGTGCGAAGTCGTTCAACGCGATACCTGCCGCATCTCGCTTCTGTCTGATGAAGGCCCCGAATGACATGGAATGTATGCGTTGCGTGATTGGTTAACGACGAGATTATCGAACCTGCTATCTGTCGTCAATGATTTTGTGAACGCGCAATCATAGATCGGCTTTTCCAGATGACCCGCCATGGCCCTGCGTTGCCATCCTGTTGGAATACTTGGCCCTAGTATCCCTGACGGTCTGCCCCCCTCATGGATACCTAAATGACCGTCGAACTTCCCCCACCCGATCTTCTGTCGCCCCGGCAACGCGCCCGCGAGGCCGCAGCCCTCCTCGCCACCGCCATTGCGCGCCTGCACTCCACCTTGCCCGGAGAGCGCGCTGTTCCGCTTGGCTTCTCGGCACCCGAGCGCCTTCATACAAACCCCTCTCAACCAGGAGTTAAACGATGAATGCACAAACCCAGGAACAAACGGTGGCGGCCCGCGTAGCGGCGCTACCGAGGCTGCCGATGAAATATCTGTGGGCGCTGTGGGACCAGTATTTCCCGAGCCGGCCTTCGCACCATAACCGGAACTACGTGGAAGGCCGGGTCGCCTACAAAATCCAGGAGGAGGTCTTCGGCGGCCTCACTCCCGAAGTGCGCCGGCAACTGATCCGAATTGGCGAGTCGCAGTCGAAGATCAAATCGCGGACCGTCAACGACATCCGCATCGTGCCCGGCACGGTACTGGTGCGGGAATACGGTGAGCGGGAACACCGCGTCACCGCGCAGGGCGATGGCGGCTTTGAATATGCCGGCCAGCGCTTCAAGAGCCTGTCGGCGGTCGCCCGCCACATCACCGGCAGCCAGTGGTCCGGACCGGTGTTCTTCGGCCTGATCAAGACCCAGCGGAGGCCGAAATGAACGCCGTCGTCACGAGAAAACGCTGCGCGGTGTACACCCGCGTTTCCACCGACGAGCGACTGGACCAGTCGTTCAACTCCCTGGATGCCCAACGCGAGGCGGGCCAGGCCTATATCGTCAGCCAGCGTGCCGAGGGCTGGATGCCGGTCGGCGACGACTACGACGATGGCGGCTACTCCGGTGGCAACATGGAGCGGCCGGCACTGAAACGCCTGATGAACGACATCATGGCCGACCAGGTCGACATCGTCGTGGTCTACAAGATCGACCGGCTCACCCGCAGCCTTGCCGACTTCGCGCGGCTGATCGAGGTGTTCGAACGCCACGGCGTATCGTTCGTATCGGTCACCCAGCAGTTCAACACCACGACTTCCATGGGTCGGCTGATGTTGAACATCCTGCTGTCCTTCGCCCAGTTCGAGCGCGAGGTCACCGGCGAGCGCATCCGCGACAAGATCGCCGCCTCCAAGCGCAAGGGCATGTGGATGGGCGGATGCCCGGCACTCGGCTATGACGTCAAGGATCGCAAACTGGTGATTAACGAGGCTGAGGCCAGGACGGTGCGGCGCATCTTCCAGCGTTTCGCAGAACTGCGCTCGGTAACCGATCTGTGCCGGGAACTGGCCCTGGACGGCATCACCACCAAGGCCTGGAAAACGGCGGACGGCAAGGTGCGCAACGGCACGCCGATCGACAAGAAGTTTCTGGCCAAGGCCCTGCGCAACCCGATCTATGTCGGCGAGATTCGCCACAAGGGGGTGGTCCACGTCGGTCAGCACGAGCCGATCATCACCCGGCAACTGTGGGATCGGGTGCAGGCGATCCTGGCTGAGGACGCCCACGGCCGGATGGGAGCTACCCAGACACGAGGCAAGACCGACGCCCTCTTGCGCGGCCTGCTCTACGGCCCGAATGGCGAGAAGTACCACATCACCTTCTCGACGAAACCGTCAGGCAAGAAGTACCGCTACTACATCCCGAAAGCCGACCGGCGGTATGGCGGCGGCACCAGCGCCACCGGCATGATCCCTGCCGACCAGATCGAGGAAGTGGTGGTGAACATGGTGATCAGCGCCCTGCAGTCGCCCGAGGCCATGCAGGGCACCTGGAACCAGGTGCGACTGCTCTACCCCGATCTCGATGAGCCGACCGTTGTGCTTGCGATGCGGCGCTTGGGGGATGTGTGGAAGCAGTTGTTCCCCGAGGAGCAGGTGCGACTGGTGAACCTGCTGATCGAGCGCATCCAGTTGCTGTCGGACGGCATCGACATTGTCTGGCGCGAGGTGGGCTGGAAGGAACTGGCCGGGGAACTGGCCCCAGACAGCATTGGCGGCGAGATGCTGGAGATGGAGGCCATGGTATGAACAGGACAGGCAAGAAATTGCTACCGACCGGTCAGCCCCATGAGCGCCGGCATCCCCTGGAGGATGGCGGGGTGCGGATCACCACTTTCGTGCCGCTGCGATTCAAGAAGCGTGGCATCAAGAAGGTAGTGGTCGGACCAGTGGGTGTCGAGGATCCTGTGGTGGTCAGTATGTCGGCAGCGGCGATCACGCCCAGCAAGGATCCGACGTTGCTCAAGACGCTTGCTCGGGGGTACTACTGGCAGCATCTATTGGATAGCGGGACAGCGGGGGATACCGCCGAGATCGCCGAGCGGGAGGGCCTTCACCGGGTGACGGTCAGCGATGCCTTGCGCTTTGCGCTGCTGGCGCCGGGGATTGTGCAGGCGGCACTGGATGGCACGCTGCCACGCACAATGTCACTGGAGATGCTGCAGCGGCGGACGATTCCGCTGGATTGGGCGGGGCAGCAGGGGATGGTGGAGGGGGCTGGGAGAAGGAAATCATTCCCTCATCCCTGAACCTGCCAAGGTCGGCTGTCAGGTAGACGCCAGATGCCGGGATCGACCCACTTGCGACGTACAGCCTTGCGAGCCGACCGTCTCAAACCGCCTCACAGCCGACGGACGAGCCGTTGATGGCCCAGGGCCGGTGTCAGTGTTGAGCGGTAACTTGGCTCCTCTGCCCGAAGACAACTGATCGGCTTTATGTGGATATCTACATGTTGCATCCCGTGTGATTATGTACCCGTCCGTAGCTGGCCACTGTTCCGGGCTCGCGAACTGATGCAGCATCTGATTGAATCGTTTACACCCTGTGGCGAGGCAACAAGCGTCAGCCCCGTAGCCGGGTCAAGGGC
>CAIXFP010000803.1 GCA_903918705.1 uncultured Pseudomonadota bacterium | reverse complement strand
CGGCGGCATCGAGCACGCCATCCTGCACCTGCTCTACGCCCGCTTCTTCCACAAGCTGATGCGCGATGTGGGCCTGGTGAGCAGCGACGAACCCTTCACCAACCTGCTTACCCAGGGCATGGTGATCGCCGACACCTATTTCCGCGACCTGGGCGAGGGCAAGAAGCAGTGGATCAACCCCGCCGACGTAGAGGCACGCGACGGCGTCACCCTGCTCAAGGCCGACGGCCAGCCGGTGATTGTGGGCGGCACCGAGAAGATGTCCAAGTCGAAGAACAACGGCGTCGATCCGCAAGCCCTGATCGACCAATACGGCGCCGACACCGCCCGTCTGTTCATGATGTTCGCCGCGCCCCCGGAACAGTCCCTGGAATGGAGCGATGCCGGCGTCGAGGGCGCCCACCGCTTCCTGCGCCGGTTGTGGAAGACGGTGTACGAGCACGTATCCTCCCCTCCCCCCCCGGTGGAGGGGTCGGGGGAGAGGGAACACCCTTCGCAGTCAGCCCGTGACTTCCGCCGCCTGCTGCACACGGTCATCGCCAAGGTCAGCGACGACATCGAACGGCGCCGCCAATTCAACACCGCCATCGCCGCCAACATGGAGCTGATGAACGCCCTGGTGAAGCTGGAAGGCGACGATGCGCGAACTCGCGCGTTGAAGCAGGAAGCCCTGGAAGCCATCGTCCTGATGCTGGCGCCCATCGTGCCCCACATCTGCCGCAGCCTGATCCAGGCGCTGAAACCCGGCGCCTGCCTGATGGGCATGGCCTGGCCGACGGTGGACGAATCCGCCCTGGTGTGCGACGAAATCGAGCTGATGCTCCAGGTAAACGGCAAACTGCGCGGCAAGTTCAAGGTGGCGGCGCAGGCCGGCAAGGACGCCATCGAGCAGGCCGCCCTGGCCAGCCCGGAGGTGCAAAAATTCATGGACGGCAAGCCTGCCAGAAAAGTGGTGGTGGTCCCTGGCCGCCTGGTCAACGTCGTTGTCTGAGGAAGCAAGATGAGGCGCTACGCCATCAAGTATCTGGCCGTCCTGGCCGCCGCCGGCTTGTTGGGAGGCTGCGGTTTCCAGTTGCGTGAGCAGGCCCAGTTGCTCTTTTCGGCAGCCTATGTCGATGCCCCCGACAACTCGCCCCTGGGCAACGGTCTGCGCCTTTCTCTGGGCGGCCAGAAGAAACGGGCCATGAAGCGCGAGGATGCTGCGGTGATCATCCGGGTTACCCGGGAACTGCACAGCAAGACCATCCTGTCTCTGTCGGGAACCGGCAAGGTGAGCGAATACCGCCTCGAATACGAGGTCGAATACGCCGCCTACGCGGCCGCCGGTACCGAGTTGATCGCGCCGTCCCAGATCCATCTCACCCGGGATTTCAACTACGACGACAACCATGTGCTCGCCAAGGAAACCGAAGAGGCCACCCTCAACCGCAGCATGGAAGAGGAAGCCCTGCGCCAGACCCTGCGTCGCCTGACCTATATCAAGCCCTGATGAAACTGCGTGGCGAGCAGCTCGATGCCCAACTCAAACGCGGCTTGTCCAGCCTCTGGCTGGTCAGCGGCGACGAACCGCTGCTGATCGACGAGGCCGTCGCCCGCATTCGCGCCGCCGCCCGCGCCCAGAGCTATGACGAACGCCAGTCGTTCCAGTCCGAGACCGGCTTCGACTGGAAAGGCTGGCTGGCCGGCTTCGATTCCCTGTCCCTGTTCAGCAGCCGGCGCCTGATCGAATTGCGGCTACCCACCGGCAAGCCCGGCGTCGAAGGCGGCAAGGTGCTGGAAGCCTGGGCGGCGAATCCCCCCGCCGATACCGTGCTGCTGGTCACCACGCCGAAGCTGGACAAGGCGACTTTGGCGACGAAATGGGCCACCGCCCTGGAAGCCAAAGGCATACTGCTACAAACCGCGCCGCCGCCTTTGGAGCGCCTGCCCGACTGGATCGGCGAGCGCCTGTCCCGCCACGGCCTCAAGGCCGACCGGGAGACCCTGGCCTGGCTGGCGGCGCGAGTGGAAGGCAACCTGCTGGCGGCGCACCAGGAAATCGAGAAACTCGCCCTGCTGCTGCCGCCCGGCCAGATGGACCGCGCCGCCGTGCGGGGTGCCGTCACCGACGTGGCTCGTTATGACGTGGCGGACCTCTCCGAAGCCTTTCTGAAGGGGGACGCCGCCCGCTACTGCCGGGTGCTGGATGGCCTTCAGGCGGAAGGCGAGGCCCTGCCCCTGATCCTGGCCTACCTGGGCGGCGAGGTGCGCACCCTGTACCGCCTGGCCGCCGGCCTCAAGCGTGGCGAACGCCTGCCCGCGCTGATGCAGGCCGCGCGGGTGTGGGACAGCCGCCAACCCCTGGTGCAGGCCGCCCTGAAACGCGCCGACCATGACAAGCTTGCCTGGGGCATGCGCGGCCTTGCCCGCCTGGACCGCGCTGCCAAGGGCCTGCTGCGGGAAGACGCCTGGGATGAACTGAAACAACTGGGCCTGGCTCTGATGAACCAGGGCCGGGCACCAGCATTCGTATGATTACCGTAGGGTGGGCAAAGCCCAGCGTGCCCAACGAACCGCCGCAATGTTGGGCACACTGCGCTTTGCCCACCCTACGCCTACGCCATTAACGCCTCACGGAGCAACGAAATGGACATCAAGACCTATATGCAATCCCTCGGTCGCCAGGCCCGCGACGCCTCCCGCGCCGTGGCCCGCGCCGACAGCAACCAGAAAAACAAGGCCCTGATGGCCATGGCCGCGGCGATCGAAAGGGACGCGGCCAAACTGCTCGCCGCCAACGCGCGTGACTGCGACGCCGCCCGCGCCCGTGGCCTTGACTCCGCAATGCTCGACCGCCTCGCCCTGACGGAAAAGACCGTCGCCGGCATGGCCGAAGGCCTGCGCCAGATCGCCGCCCTGCCCGACCCGGTGGGCGAGATCGTGTCCGGGTGGCGGACGGCCGAAGGCCTGGAGATCCAGCAAGTCAGGGTGCCTTTCGGGGTCATCTGCGTGGTCTACGAAGCGCGGCCGAACGTGACCGTGGACGCCGCGGCCCTGTGCCTCAAGACCGGGAACGCGGTCATCCTGCGCGGCGGCAGCGACGCCTACCGGTCCAACCGCATCCTGGCCGAGGTCATCACTGGCGCGGCGCTCGAAGCCGGACTGCCTGGGGACGCCATCCAGTTCGTTCTCAACAAAGACCGGAAGGCCCTCATAGAACTGCTCCGGATGAGAGACCAAGTGGACCTGGTGATCCCGCGGGGCGGCGAGGCGCTCAAGGAGTTTCTGTTGGAGAACTCCAAGG
>CAIXFP010000802.1 GCA_903918705.1 uncultured Pseudomonadota bacterium | reverse complement strand
CGATGGCTGTCACGCAAACCAGGAGTACGGCAGCGATTTCGAGGCGGCCTGCCGCGCGTTTAACGATCGCTACCGGGGTGTGGCGCTGACGCCCGCGCAGTTCTCGGCTTTGCAGTGCTATGCCCGTCGATACGGCCGGAACTGGAAATCGCGGTTGCATGGCGACTGGTCGTCGGGTCGTGACGCCCAGGAAGATGGCGGAGCGTTTCTTCGTCAGATTCGCAACGTCTTTGGGCCTGCCTGGCTCAGTGGCTATCGCTTGCCCGAAGTGACGGCCTGATGGCTTTTTGTTTTCCAACCCCCGCGGGGAATCGCAGCCCCGCGGGGCGTGGTTTCTCTGCTTTTTCTCTGGAGCAAACCATGCTGTTGTCGAAACTCGAACCGGTGGTCAAGGGGCTCGCGCCCGGTTCAAACACCTTGAGCGTGGCCATGGCCATCAACAAGGATCTACTCGAACGTGGGCTCACGGATGAAGCCATCCGCCACCTCTCGGGTCGCGAGCTGTTTTCTGAGTACTGCACCTGGAATGGCCTGATCAACTGGAGCGACACCCTCTGGGATGTCGTTCTGGTGCTGAGGTCCATGGACGCCTTGGAGGCCATTGAAGCCCGCGAGGGCACTGGCCACCCCATCGGCTGAACTTCTGTACTTCCAACCCTTGCGGGGAAACCATCCCGCAAGGGGCAGGGTTTCCCATTTTTTTCTTCTGGAGAAACCATGAACGCACTCACTGAACAACCTTTCACCCTGGCCGCCACCGATCTGCACGGCCAACTTTGCAATCTGTGTGCCGACACCCCGCTCTACAGCCAGGAACAGGTAGATGACAAACGGGTCGTGGCCAAGTTGTTCAACATCGCCGGTGGCGGCACCTGGTGGATCACCGAATACGATCCCAAGAACCGCCTCGCCTTCGGCTACGTCACCGGCATGGCCTACGACGAATGGGGCTACGTCTCCATCGACGAACTGGCTGAACTGCGCTGGAACGGCATCCCGCGTATCGAGGTTGATCTGTACTTCAAACCGACCCGGTTTTCCGAAATCGACTTCGGCACGGGGCAAGCCAGGGATTCCGAGGTATCGGAAGACTCGGCGGCTGGCGCTGGCGGGGAAGTGATCCCGCTGACCGCCTTCATCGAAGAGTTCGGCGCGAGCCTGCTGGATGCGGTTCGCGAGCAGAACCCACCGGTGTATCGGGGCGAAGCCAACCCGACCCGCGATGCGGTGATGGATGGCCTGCTGCGCAAACCCTTCGAGGCCCAGCGCGAGTTGGTGCACGCCGTGACCCGCCTGCTGGTGGACGAGAACGAGCCGGCGGCGGTCATCAATGCCGAGATGGGCACGGGCAAGACCATCATGGCCATTGCCGCGGCGGCCGTGATGCACCAGGAAGGCTTCGGCCGCACCCTGGTCATCGCGCCGCCGCACCTGGTCTATAAGTGGCGGCGGGAAATCCGCGAAACGGTGCCTGGCGCCCGGGTGTGGATCCTCAACGGACCTGACACCCTCAAGAAGCTGCTGCAGTTGCGTGCGATGGTGGAAAGGCCGACGGTCCCTGAGTTCTTCATCATGGGCCGTGTGCGGATGCGCATGGGGTTCAACTGGCGTCCCGCCTTCGTGGTGAAACGTGCTCTGGTGGCTGAGCCGATGGGCGGCAAAGTGGCGATGTCTTATGCCACGTGTCCGTCTTGCGGTGACTTCATCAAAGACGAGGAAGACCGGCCGTTGCCGGTCGAACTGGCGAAGCTCCGTCTGGATCAGGAGCGCACAAGCTGCAGGTCATGCGGCGAACGCCTCTGGACCCTGGTCGCACGTGGCCAGGCACCGAAGTCGAAGCGGGACATGGTGGGCGAGGCCCTGACGCAGATCCCCACCATCGGGGGCAAGACGGCCGAAAGGCTGCTGGCCACCTTCGGCGAGGAAATGCTCTCCGGCATGCTGGGAGACAACGTCTACGAGTTCATCAACCTGATGGATGGCGCAGGCGACCTGTTTTTCAGCGACCGCCAGGCCAGGCGCATGGAGCGCGCCATGGCCAACATGGAGTTCGCGTTCGGCCAGGGCGGCTACCAGCCGACCGAGTTCATCAAGCGGTATCTTCCGCAGGGCTATTTCAGCTTGCTGGTGGTGGACGAAGGCCATGAGTACAAGAACGAGGGCTCTGCCCAAGGGCAGGCCATGGGCGTCCTGGCGCGCAAGTGCCGGAAAACCATCCTGCTGACCGGCACCCTGATGGGTGGCTATGCCGACGATCTGTTCTACCTGCTCCACCGGCTGGATCCGGGGCAGATGATCGACGACGGTTTCGCCTACAACGCCCGTCGCAGTCTGGGTGGCGCCGGCATGGCCTTCATGCGCGAGCATGGCGTGCTCATCGACGTGTTCAAGGACACGAACGAAGGATCGCACCGTACCGCCAAGGGCAACAAGCAGTCGCATCGAACCAAGAAAGGGCCGGGTTTTGGCCCCAAAGGGATCATGCGCTACGTGGTGCCCATCACCGCCTTCCTGAAGCTGCGCGACATCGGCGCCAACGTGCTGCCTCCCTACCGGGAGCACTTCGTCGGCGTGCCCATGCGCGAAGACCAGGCGGTTGCCTATCGGATGCTCGAAGGCACGCTCAGGGCAATCCTCGCCAAGGCCCTGGTCTGCGGTGATACGAGCCTGCTCGGCGTGGTGTTGAACGTGCTGCTGGCCTGGCCGGATTGCTCGTTCCGCGACGAACTGGTGCGCCATCCGCACACGCGGCAGCAACTGGCCTACGTGCCGGCGGTGCTGCGACCTGGTGAAGCTGGTCCCAAGGAAGAAAAACTCCTGGAGATCTGCCGAGCCGAAAAGGCGCGCGGTCGCCGCGTCCTGGTCTACACGGTCTACACGGGCACGCGGGATACTGCCGCGCGCCTCAAGGCCCAGTTGGATCAGGCCGGGCTGAAAGTGGCCGTGTTGCGGGCGAGCGTGGATGCGAGCAAGCGGGAAGACTGGCTGTTCGAGCAGGTCGATCGCGGGGTGGGCATCATCATCACCAACCCCGAGCTGGTGAAAACCGGCCTCGACATGCTGGAGTTCCCGACCATCGTGTTCATGCAGTCCGGCTACAACGTCTACACCTTGCAGCAGGCCGCCCGCCGTAGCTGGCGGATCGGCCAGAAGCAGGAGGTGGACGTGTACTTCCTGGGTTACGAGGGCTCCGCCCAGATGGCCTGTCTGGAACTCATGGCCAAGAAGATCGCGGTGGCGCAATCCACCAGCGGTGACATGCCCGAGAGCGGGCTCGACGTCCTCAACCAGGGCGGCGAGTCCATCGAAGTGGCCCTGGCCAGGCAACTGGTCGGGTAGTCCTTGCAGTCGATGCGTGCCCGGATTCCCCGGGTGCGCATCTATTTCCCCAACCCGGAGGGTGCTTGCCCTTCGGGCGGCACCGCTCCGGACATCATCAGGAGATGCAATCATGAGCAATATCGACAAGTTCTTCGCGCTGCTGGAAGCCGCTGGCGCCGTCACCGTTGACGATGGCGCACTGCTGACCGACTGGGAAGTCGAAGCACGTACCGGTGACCCTGACAATCAAGTGGTTCGGTTTTCCTGGACGGACGGCGAATGTGACTACTCGGATATCCTGACCGAAGGGGGTATCGCGGCCGGCGTGTTCGACGACGAAGGCCAATTCGTTGCCGAGAACCATGAAGGCGAGAAAACCGCCATCCAGTTTTACCTGCTTGAGCGGTTGTCGGCCCCACATGGCATAGGCAGGCCTCGCTGTCTGGTCGTCGTCTCGGGCGGGGTCGCTGATCCCGTCAGCGACTCCGGCGTCGACGTCGAGGTCTTCGACTGGGACAACTATCGTGCCGAAAGCCGTGCGGGGCGCTTGGAAATGGGGTTACCCCCTCATTTCAAGGATCTCGCGGCTCCCCT
>CAIXFP010000801.1 GCA_903918705.1 uncultured Pseudomonadota bacterium | reverse complement strand
TCCTCTGGACCACAGGAGTAGCAGGGGTAGGCCTCGCCTCCATTGCTCGTTCCCACGCTCAAGGGTGGGCGCAGCGTCGGCAGGGGCTGCGCGATAAAGCGGATTGGCCGGGTCGATACCGCGCCCCATCTCGGCGGCGCGCTGCCACACCGGCGTGCCCTGGCCGCCCAGGCCGGCATAAAGCTCGCTGGCGACGGTCTCGAATGCCAGGGTGTCCTTGCGGGCGGCGTAGATTTCCAGCAACTTGAGGGCGATCTCGTGGCGGCCGGGATCCTTGCTCAGGGCTTCCTTGAGGATTTCCTCGGCCTGGGCATCACGGCCATAGGCCATGTAAACCTCCGCCTCGGCGATGGGATCGACCTCATGGGTATCGATGGCACCCAAGCCTAGGCGGCTGAAATCGGTCAACAACATGCTACCTTCGGTATTCGCCCCGGCCCCGGCATTGGAGGCCGCCGCCGGCGTCGCGCTGAACACGGCGTTGTTCTTGAATTCCCCGCCGGTCATGATGCTGTCTTCGAACTTGTTGAGGCCCTGCTTGCGACGGCTGCCCACCATCATCATCCACAGCAACACCGAAAGCAGTACCGCGGCGACGATGCCGCCGATGTAAAGCGGATTGCTGATGAAGGTGGAAATCCAGCTCGCGCTCGGCTGCTGCACCGGAGCCGGCATGACCACGGGCGCGGGCCTGGGCCTGGGTTTTGCCACGGGTGCCGGGGCGACCACGGGCGCGGGCGGAGCGGCGGGAGCCTGCGCCTGCGGCGGCTGTACCGGCGCGGGCGCGGGCTTGGCCGTGGTGGCAGGTGCCGGCGCGGGCGGGGCCTTGGCGGCTTCCTGGGCCTTGAGCTCGAGCAGTTTCTGCATGTCGCGCACGGTGCGCTCGAGTTGCCCGACTCGGTCCTGGGCCTCCTGCAAGGCACGTCCCTTGGCGGCCACTTCCTCCTCCAGCGCGTGCAGCTTTTCCTGGGTTCTGCCGTCGGGGCGGCCGCCGCCGGGTTCGCCCTTGGAAAGCTTGAGCACGTCCTTGGCCGCGGCCGGCGCGGGCGCCGCTTTCTCATCGGATCTGGCCGCCACCTTGCCGGAAGAAGGTTCCGGCGCCTGCACGGTGGGGACTTCCCCCGCGGATTCCGCGATTTTCCGGCGATAGGCATGCCATTCGGCCGCCTGTCCCTGTACGGTGCGCACTGCCTGGGCCGGGGAGGTCTGCAACTGCACCGCATCGGCATCCGGCACCTTGAGCATCTGGCCGCGCTTCAGGCGGTTCATGTTGCCCGCATAGAAGGCATCCTGGTTGGCCTGGTAGAGGCCGACCATCATCTGTTCCAGGCTAAGGCTGTCCGATTTCACCTTGCCGGCGATCCCGCGCAGGGTCTCGCCCGTCTTGACCGGGCCGTAGCGTTTGGCCGGTCGGGGGGCGATTTCAGCCGGCTTGGGCCGGACAGTCTCGGCAAGCGGTTTTTGCTCCGGCACCGGGGCTGGGGTGGCGACGGGCTGGTAGGGCGGCGCGGCGCGAACGGATTCGGGCGGCGCGATGGGCTGGGCCGGGGCGGCAGGTTTGGCTTCGGCGGGCGGGTCGAGCAACAGCGTGTATTCGCGCAGTAGGCGGCCGGAATTCCAATTGACCTCCACCAGCATGTCGAGGAAAGGATCGGCAATGGGCACATTGGAACTGACGCGGATGATCGGCTGCCCGTTGGCGCGCTGGTCGACGCTGAAGCGCAGCGAGTTGAGCGCATCGGTACGATCGATATGGGCCTGCCGGAAGGCGTCGGCACCTGCCAGCCGGGCTGTAATGCTGGAGAGTTCGTCCTTGTTGACGGAAAGCAGCTCTATCTCGGCACGGAGCGGCTGACCCAGGGCGGATTGGACGCTGAGCTTGCCCAGCCCGGCCGCCTCCGCCCCCCCCACCGCGAACAGCAATGCCCACAACAACCCGCTGATTTTCATGGTTTTACGCATTTCTCCGCCCTTATGTCCTTTAACCCTTATACCGCAATGGCGCGTACCGACACCCGAGTCCGCACAATTTATTGAAGTGTCTCATGGAGTTAGCCGCACTATTTGAAGGAATGCTCACGTTAGCATCGAATTTGTCGGCTTATCAATCCAATTTTCCACGACCGACACGATCTGCGCGGCCTCCAGGCGCAGGGGATCAAACACCAACCAGAGCTTGAGCCGGTTCTCCTCCACCTGGATGCGGCCGATGAAGACGTCGTCGCTTTCCGCCGCATCGGTGGCCGGCGTCGGGATGCCGGCGGGCAGTTCGCTTTCCATCAGGGTGACCCCGTCGCTCCGTTGCAGCGCCCCACGCAGCCGGTCGAGATCGAGCGGCTGCGTGGTGGTGGTGTGCAGCATGATCGCGGCACCGAAGAATAGTGGCGCCTGGACGCTGCTGTAACCCACCGTGAGCGGCTTGCCGAACAGGTGTCGGGTCGCCGCCGCCAGGCTGGCGTCGTAATCCTGGTCCGGCAGGGGCAGCAGATTGAAGGCGATCTGCAGGGGAAACACTTCGGGATCGGGGCTGGCCAGGTTGAACAGGTCGCGGGTCTGGTTGGACAGTTCATCGACCCCGGGCTTGCCGGCCATGGCCACGGACAGTGCGACGAAGGCGTCCGCCGCCGCCACGCCGGCCAGTGCGTCGATCACCCGAAGCACGCGGGCGACCACCACGGCGGGGGCCGGATCGACCTGTTCCACGGCGATCACCGGCATCGCCGGCCGCGCCGCCACCGCCTGGGCGGCGAGGCGCCGCGCGGCGGCGGCACGGCTGGCCACCACCAGGGACTGGGCCTGCCCGAAGTCGAACTCGCTCTCCTTCAGGGAGGGCCAGTCGCGGCCGGCGAAGGCAACCGTGCTGTCCTCGTCGTGCAAGGTCAGGGGATACAGCTTGCCGATGGCGACTTCGCGCTCTTCCAGCAGGCGCAGGACGGCTTCGCCCAGCGGGTCGTCCGCCCCCAGGACGGCCAGGTCGAAATGCGAGGCCACCCTCAGGCTTCCAGCAGGATGCGCAGCATCCGGCGCAGGGGCTCGGCGGCGCCCCAGAGCAACTGGTCGCCCACGGTGAAGGCGGTGAGGTATTCCGGCCCCATGTTGAGCTTGCGCATGCGCCCCACCGGCACGGTGAGGGTACCGGTGACGGCGGCGGGGGTGAGCTGCTCCATGGTGAGCTGGCGGTCGTTGGGCACCACTTTCACCCAGTCGTTGTGGGCGGCGATGAGGCCGTGAATCTCGTCCAGGGGCACGTCGCGGGTCATCTTGATGGTCAGCGCCTGGGAGTGGCAGCGCATGGCGCCGACCCGCACGCAGAGGCCGTCGATGGGAATCTGGCGGTCCAAGCGGCCGAGGATCTTGTTGGCTTCCACCTGGGCCTTCCACTCCTCCTTGGACTGGCCGGAGGCCAGGGCCACGTCGATCCAGGGAATCAGGTTGCCGGCCAGGGGCACTGGCCAGGCATCCAGGGGATAGCGGTCGGAGCGGATGAAGTCCGCCACCTTGCGGTCGATTTCCAGGATGGCGGAGGCCGGGTCGTCCAGGAGCGGCTTCACCTCGGCGTTGATCGCGCCCATCTGCTGGATCAGTTCGCGCATGTTGCGCGCACCCGCGCCAGAGGCGGCCTGGTAGGTCATGGG
>CAIXFP010000800.1 GCA_903918705.1 uncultured Pseudomonadota bacterium | reverse complement strand
GTCGGCCGCGTGGACGGGGAGGGCGAACAAGATGGCGATTAGTAACGTGATGCGCATGGGAACTCCTGCCGGTAAGCTTCGGCCGACTATATGAAATCCATGAGGAAATGAATATGCATATCGGCACGCCGCTCACGCCCACCGCCACCCGGGTCATGCTGCTGGGCGCCGGGGAACTCGGCAAGGAAGTCATCATCGCCCTGCAACGTCTGGGGGTGGAGGTCATCGCGGTGGACCGCTACGACGGCGCCCCCGGCCACCAGGTGGCGCACTACGCGCAGACCATCGACATGAGCGACGGCAAGGTGCTCGCCCGCCTCATCGACTCGGAAAAGCCGCTTCTGGTGGTGCCGGAAATCGAGGCCATCGCCACGGAAACTTTGCTGCAACTGGAAGCAGCCGGCCTGTGCCGGGTGATCCCCACGGCGCGCGCCGCCCACCTCACCATGAACCGGGAAGGCATACGCCGCCTGGCCGCGGAAGAACTGCGACTGCCCACCTCGCGCTACGCCTTCGCCGACTCGCTGAAAGCCCTGCGGGTAGCGGTGGAAGGCGAAGGCGGCATCGGCTACCCGTGCGTGGTGAAGCCGGTCATGTCCTCCTCCGGCAAGGGCCAGAGCAAGATCGACAGCGAAGAAGACCTGGCCGGTGCCTGGCACTACGCCTCCACCGGTGGCCGGGTGGACAAGGGCCGGGTGATCGTCGAGGGCTACATCGACTTCGATTACGAAATCACCCTGCTTAGCGTGCGCGCCCTGAACGCCGCGGGTGTTGTGGAAACCCATTTCTGCGAGCCCATCGGCCATATCCAGGTGAAGGGCGATTACGTGGAAAGCTGGCAGCCCCAGCCCATGTCGCCCGCCGCCCTGGCCCGATCACGGGAGATCGCCGCAGCCGTCACCGGCAATCTGGGCGGCCAGGGGTTGTATGGCGTGGAACTGTTCGTCAAGGGCGACGCGGTCTGGTTCTCCGAGGTGAGCCCGCGCCCCCACGACACCGGCATGGTCACCATGATCAGCCAGCGCCAAAGCGAATTCGAATTGCACGCCCGCGCCATCCTCGGCCTGCCGGTGGACACCTCGCTACGCAACCCCGGCGCTTCCGCCGTGATCTATGGCGGCCTTGAGGGCAGCGGCCCGCGCTATGAAGGCGTGGCGGAAGCCCTGAGCGTGCCCGGCTCGGATCTGCGCCTGTTCGGCAAACCCACCGCATTCCTGCGCCGCCGCATGGGCGTGGCCCTGGCGGAAGGCAAGGACATCGAGGAGGCGCGGCAGCGGGCGAAGCTGGCTGCAGGCAAGGTCAGGCCGATGAAGCCGTAGGGTGGGTTGAGCGCAGCGAAACCCGCCACCCCGATCAGAAACCCACCCGCGGCCCCGGCCAGTTGTCGTAGCGCGGCTGGGCGCGGGTGAAGGCCTGCTCCGCCTCGCACCAGCCGTCGCAGGCGTTGCGCCCGGGCTGGCGCCGCCACAAATTCAACAAGCCCTTGCAGCGGGCGTACAGGTGGAAGAAACGCAGCACACCGCGGCGTTGCTTCTCGCTCGGCGCCTGGGCGGCGCACACCAACTTGTCGTCGGTCATGCCGCGGTCGGCCAGGATCACCGCGCCCCAGGCTTTGACCCGGACGCGGGCCCCCACGGCCAAGCGCGGCCCCAGCACCAGGGCATCGAGCAAATCACCTTCCTGCCCGAGAAGATTCGGCACGGAACCGTAGTTGTACGGGCACGGCAGGGGAGAGACGAAATCGATCTGGCCCAGGGAGCCGCGTTTCAGGAAGCTGCCACGCGGAATCTCGATGACCACGTCGACTTCTGGGGGGTGTTTATTCATGGCGGCAGCCTAACAGCTTGCCGGCGGCGGCGGAAATGCATCTCCATTCCGAATAGTCACAAGGTGGCAGCGCCGCCGCAACAAAGGTGAAATTCCCGGCATGCTAGAATGAGCGGCTTTTTTCTAACGGTTGCCCCCCCATGTCCCGCGCTCTCCGCAACATCGCCATCATCGCCCACGTCGACCACGGCAAGACCACCCTGGTGGACAAGCTCCTGCAACAGTCCGGTTCTTTCGCCGCCCACCAGCATCTGACCGAACGGATGATGGACTCCAACGACCTGGAGAAGGAACGCGGCATCACCATCCTGGCCAAGAACACCTCCGTCGAATACAACGGCGTCCACATCAACATCGTCGATACCCCCGGCCACGCCGACTTCGGCGGTGAAGTGGAACGGGTGCTGGGCATGGTGGACGGCGTGCTGCTGCTGGTGGACGCGGTGGAAGGCCCCATGCCCCAGACCCGCTTCGTCACCAAGAAGGCCCTGGCCCTGGGACTGAAGCCCATCGTGGTGGTGAACAAGGTGGACCGGGACGGCGCCAACGCCGACAACGCCGTCAACCTCACCTTCGACCTGTTCGACAAACTCGGCGCCAGCGACGAGCAGATGGATTTT
>CAIXFP010000799.1 GCA_903918705.1 uncultured Pseudomonadota bacterium | reverse complement strand
GCCAGGGTTCGGCCGTCCGGAGAGAGTGCCGCGGAGACGTTGTAGTTCCCTTCGAAGGTCACGCGGTTGACCTCCCCGGAAGTCATCGACCTACGATAAATCTGCGGCGAGCCGCCACGATCGGAAGTGAAGTACAACCATTGCCCATCCGGACTGAATTCCGGCTCGGTATCCAGGGCGCCGCCTTTGGTCAGACGGGTGGCATCTCCGGTCAGCAGATCGAGAAGATAAAGCTGCGAGGTATCGTCCTTGGACAGCGCCACGGCGAGACGGCGGCCATCGGGCGACCAGGCCGGCGCGGAATTGGAGCCGCGAAACTTCGCCACGGCGTGGCGGCTGCCGTCCGCCAGGTTCTGCACATAGACCACCGGCTTCTTGTCCTCGAAGGAAACATAGGCCAGGCGCCGTCCATCCGGCGACCACGTCGGGGAAATCAGCGGTTCCGGCGAGGAGGTCACGGTCACCGCGTTCTGGCTGTCGGCATCCGCCACCTGAAGTTCGTAATGGCCACGTCGCTTCAGGATGTAGGCGATGCGCCCGCTATAAGCGCCCGGTTCGCCCAGAAGCGCCTGGTGTACGGCATCGGAGATCCGGTGCGCCACCGCGCGCAAGCCGGAATGTGTGGTGGTGTAGACCAGAGCGGTGAGTTGCGCTTGACGCACGGTGTCGAACAGCCAGAAGCGCACCTCGATGCGATCACCGGAAATCGACCGGACCTGGCCCATCACCACGGCGTCGGCACCGCGGCTCTTCCAATCCGGCAATTTCAGGGCCTGCGGGTCGCTGGGCGGCGTGGGCATCGCGCCGATCTCCAGCATCCGGAAATACCCGCTGCGCCCAAGATCGCCCGTTATCACCTCTGCCGGATTGGCCGCGCCCGGCGCGGCACTGGTGGCGAAAGGCAATATCGCGAGGGGTATCCGGTTGGCGGCGCCGCCGACGATCTCGATGGTCATGGCCGCCTTGGCGGGCAGGGCAAGCAAACAAAGCAGGAGCGGGAACAATAGACGCAAAATCATGGCAATGACCGGTAGAAACGCTACGAATGTTATCAGTAAAAAAACGGCAGCCTGGTGACGGGCCCGGTCGCCGCGCGAATAAATAACCCTATTCGCTCAAAGGACTCCAGCCCCGTCCTCGTGAGGTCGGAACTTGAGGATGAGCCCCTCGCGAAACGCGTTGGCGGCATCCCGGTCCGCGGGGAGCGGCAAGGGCGACGCCTTGAGGATGGCACGCTCCACCTCATGGTCGTAGGCCGCCTGGCCGCTACTCTGTATCAGCACCGCGCGCAGCACTTCGCCGTTGGGCAGCAAGGACACCTGAAACTGCGCTTCCGGATTGCCGACCAGAGTTGGCGGCAGACGCAGATAGGCGTGAATACGGATGCGGATGCGATCCTTGGCATCATTGATTTGCGAGCTGCGCGAGTAGGCTGCCCCCTCAGCTCCTCGCAACTGGGCATCCTCGTCATTCAGTTCCTCCCGCGCCTGACGGGCAATTTCCTGTTCCACCTGTTTACGCGCGGCTTCCCGGCGCGCCTGGTCGCGCTGCTGCTCCTGCCTGAGCTTCTCCGCCTGGGTCGCCTTGTCGGCCTTTTCCTTGTCGATACGCGCCTGCTCCTCGGCTTTGTGCCTGATCTCCTCCTGTTTCGCCTCCTCTTGCTGGCGGAGCGCTGCCTGTTTCAGCGCCTCCTGCTCGCGGCGCTTCTTCTCCGCGCGTTCCAGGGCGATGTCGGGCTTGGCCGGTTGCGCCACCGCGGCTTTCACGGGTTCTGGTTTCGCGGGCTCGGGCTGAGGGGGGGGCAGGGTGGGCAGCGGGATGGGCGCGGGCGGCTCCGGCAAGACGTTCCACAACTCGGCTTCCACTTGAGGATGCGGCTGACTGTGCCAGGAAACGCTGAACAGCAGCAGGAGGAAGAACAGACCGTGCACCAGCAGCGACATGCCGCCGGCGGAAATGTGCTGAAAAGAGCCGGGCCGGGTCATGCCGCCGTCAACGCTGCGCCGGCTTCACCAGCAGGCCCACCCGGGCCACACCCAGCGTTTGCAGGGTGTCCATCAGCTGCATCACCTTTTCATAACGCACCGCCTTGTCGGCGGAAATCACCACGGCCTGGCCGGGATGTGCCTGCTGCCGGACACGCACCGCGTCGGCCAGGGCATCGGCGGTCACCGACTGGCCCGCCTCGTTGGCGCCGCGGTCGCGCAACAGGAGGCTGCCGTCCTCGCGCAGCATGACTTCCAGGGGTGCCGCGGGCGTGGCGGCGCTCTTGCCCACGCTGGGCAGGTTGACCTGGCTGGGATTGATGAATGGCGCGGTGACCATGAAGATCACCAGCAGCACCAGCATCACATCGATGTAAGGCACCACGTTGATCTGGTTGACGGCCTTGCGGGTGCGACGGGGAATCATCAGCGGCCGGCCTCCTGTTCCAGGATGTTGGAGAACTCCTCCATGAAGATGTCATAGCGGTTGGCCAGGCGGTCGATATCATGGGTGAAACGGTTGTAGGCCACCACCGCGGGAATCGCCGCGAACAAACCCACGGCGGTGGTGATGAGCGCCTCGGCGATGCCGGGGGCGACTTGCGCCAGAGTGGTCTGGGCCACGTTGGACAGGCCCATGAAGGCGTGCATGATGCCCCACACGGTGCCGAGCAGGCCGATATAGGGCGACACCGACCCCACCGTCGCCAGGAACGGCAGGTAGGATTCCACCTGGTCCATTTCGCGCTGGTAGGCGGCGCGCATGGCGCGGCGGGCGCTCTCCACCACCGCCTGGGACGCCACCGCGAGATCGCGTTTGGCGCGAAACTCCCGCATGCCGGCGCGGAACACCTCCTCCAGGCTGCTGCGGCGTTCGTTCTCGTCCACTCGCTCCAGGATCTGCTTGTGGCCGCCACCCCAGAAATCCTTCTCGAAGAATTCCGCCTGCCTCTTCTCGCGGCGCAAGGTGAACAGCTTCTCGAAAATCAGCCACCAGGACATCACCGAGGCGAACAGCAACAACAACATCACCGCTTTCACCACCCAACTGGCCTGGACGATCAGGGTGAGCAAAGACATGTCTTGATTCAGCGCGAGTTCCATCAGGGGTGCATTCTTTCGGTCACAAAGCTTGGGATTCTAGTCGGGCGAAAGCCCGTCGGCTCGACGCAGGCCACCTGCACCCGTGCGGTGAACAATCGCTCGCCGCCACGCAAAACTTCCTGCGCCAAGACCATGCTGGCGCGCCCAAGTTCCCCAAGACGACTGCGCACCAGCAAGCGATCGTTGAACCGGGCCGGGCGCAGGTAGTCGGCCTCCACCCGGCGCACCACGAACAGCATCCCGGCGTCAGTCGCCAGATGATCCTGCTCCAGTCCCAGAGCGCTCAGCCATTCGGTACGGGCGCGTTCCAGGAATTTCAGGTAATTGGCGTAGTACACCACGCCACCGGCGTCGGTATCTTCCCAATACACGCGCACCGGCCAGTCAAAGGTAGGGGAGTCTGTCATGGCTCTCGGTAACACAGGGTTGAGGGAAAGGCAGGTGGGGAGCGCAACGAACCACAGCCTTCTAGAGCAACAACGCCCCCTCGCCGCCCGGCGCAATCAGGCCGAAATGGCGCCAGGCCAGGGGCTGGGCCACCCGGCCGCGCGGGGTGCGGGCAAGGAAGCCCTGCTGGATCAAATAGGGTTCCAGCACGTCCTCGATGGTGTCCGCCGCCTCGCCGATGGCCGCCGCCAGGTTTTCCAGGCCCACCGGTCCGCCGGCGAACTTCTCCAGCATGGCGGTGAGCATTTTCCGGTCCATCACGTCCAGGCCCAGGCTGTCCACTTCCAGCATCTTCAGGGCGGCATCCGCCACCGCCGTGTCCACCTGGCCGTCGGCCTTCACCTCGGCGTAGTCGCGCACCCGGCGCAGCAGGCGGTTGGCGATGCGCGGGGTGCCGCGGGAACGGCGGGCAATCTCGAAGGCGCCCTCATCCGAGGTTTCCACCCCGAGCAGGCGCGCCGAGCGGCTGACGATGAAGGCCAGTTCTTCCGGCGTGTAGAACTCCAGGCGGGCGACGATGCCGAAGCGGTCGCGCAGGGGGTTGGTGAGCATGCCGGCGCGGGTGGTGGCGCCGATCAGGGTGAAGGCCGGCAAATCCAGTTTCACCGAACGCGCCGCCGGCCCCTCGCCGATCATGATGTCGAGCTGAAAATCCTCCAGGGCCGGGTCGAGAATTTCCTCCACCACCGGGGAGAGGCGGTGAATCTCGTCGATGAAGAGGACGTCGTGGGGTTCCAGGTTGGTGAGCAGCGCCGCCAGGTCGCCGGCCCGCTCCAGCACCGGCCCGGAGGTCATGCGCAGGTTGACCCCCATCTCCCGCGCCACGATGTGGGCCAGGGTGGTCTTGCCGAGGCCGGGTGGCCCGAACAGGAGCACGTGGTCGAGGGCTTCCTTGCGGTTCTTCGCCGCGGTGATGAAGATTTCCAGTTGCTCCCGGGCTCGGGCCTGGCCCACGTATTCGGATAGGCGCTGCGGCCGCAATGCCCGCTCGAACACCTCCTCGTCGCGGGAAGCGGGAGCCGGGGCAATCAGGCGCTCGGGGACGAGACGGTCGGGTTCGAGCATGGTCAGGAAGCCAGAAACGGGTTGGTGATGGTCAACCCGTCCACCACCAGGCCGTCCTGCAGGTCTTCCGAGTACAGTACCTTGGCGCCCCCTGCCAGGGCCGCCTCGACGATGAGTGCGTCCCAGAAGGAGAACTGGCCGCCGGCATGGCGGGCCATGGCGGCGAAGATCAGTGGCGGCGTGATCTGCACGACGCGGGTTTTCGCATGGGCCTGGGCCGCCAGCGCGGCGTCTGCGGGGGGCAGGCGAAACTTGCCGGTGGCCGTGTTGTAGAACTCCTGCAGCACCTGGGTGCTCAGTACCGCCTCGCCGGCCAGATACAGGTCGTTGACCAACTGTGACGCGCGTTTCTGCTTGGCCGGAGCCTGCAGGTCGATCCGGTAGACCAGGATGTTGGTGTCCAGGAAGGCGCTCACTTGCGGTCCCAACGGGCCATGCGCTCCTCGTACAACTCCTCCCGGTTCCACTTGTAGTCCGCGGGGATTGCCGCCCGGCGCGCCAGGTCGTCCGCGATCCGGTTGAGTTCCGCCACCGCCGCTGCCCGTTCCTTGCTGCGGTCCACCAGCGACTCCAGGAATTCCCGCACCATCGCATTCACGGAGGTGTCGTGCTGCACCGCGTACAAGCGGCATTGCTTGAGCAAATCGTCTTCCACACTCAGGGTCAGGTTGGCCATCTCGCCCTCCTCTCTTACACGTAATCAGTGTAGCACGTATTCCGTGTCACTTTCTGGCCAGCAATTTCAGCGCCTGGCGGATGGAATCCTCCAGGCTCAGGCCTTCCGGCAACTGCTTCAGGGCCGGCAAGGCTTCCTTGTCCGAGTAGCCCAGGGCAAGCAGGGCATTGAGCGCGTCATTGGCCACGGAGGCGCTGACCTGGCCGGCGGTGCCGGCTTGCGGCAGGGCGTCGGCCAGCTTGCCCTTGAGTTCCAGGAGCAAGCGCTCGGCGGTCTTCTTGCCGATCCCCGGCACCCGGGTCAGCCGTCCGGCATCCTGCAGGGCGATGCAACTGGCCAGATCGTCCACGGACAGGCCGGAGAGGACGGACAGTGCCAGCTTCGGCCCCACCCCGGAAATCCTGATGAGCTCGCGGAAGGCGGAGCGCTCCTTCTGGGTGAGAAAGCCGAACAACTGCTGGGCGTCCTCGCGCACCACGAAATGGGTGACCAGGCTGACCTTCTCGCCCAAAGCCGGCAGGTTGTAGAAACTGCTCATGGGCACGTCCACCTCGTAGCCCACGCCGGCCACGTCCACCACGATCTGCGGTGGGGTCTTTTCCAGCAGGATTCCGCTGAGTCTTCCGATCATGTCGCCCCCGTGTGGTGCCGACGCCTCGCCGGCGATTTTAAAGGACGCCGGCGCGGCGCCGGCGCTACGGCTAACCCAAGGCCAGCACCGCCGCCAGCAGCACCGGCTGCAAATGGGCGGCGACGATGGTCAACTGCAACGCCGGCGCCAGTCTGGCCGGCTCGGCGGCATGCCGCGACAGGATGCGGCCGGCCTTCAGCGCGGGCAGCATCGCCAGCAGAGAAACCAGGGCCGTCTTCGGCAGCCATCCACTCGCCACCAGCCCGGCCAACATGGCGGCCGAAGCCAACAATATCAGCCAGTAGCCACGGGCGGCGACCTGGGGCTCCAGGCGTGCCACCCAGTGCAGCTTGCCGGCCTGGATGTCGGCGCTGCGGTCCGGGAACTGGTTGATATAGAGAATGTTGGTCACCAGCAGGGCATAGGGCAGGCCCAGCAACCAGGGCGCGAGGGAGACGGCGCCGCGCTGGACGAAATCGGCCCCGGCGACGATCAGGAGGAAGCCCGCCGCCACGCAGATTTCGCCCAGGCCGCGGCTGTTCAGCTTGAGGGGCGGCGCCGAGTAGGCCCAGCCGATCAGCAGGCCGGAGAGTCCGATCCAGAACAGACCGGCGCCGCGGCTGGCGATCAGCCAGAGCCCGCCGGCGATCACCATGGCGAACAGGGCCAGGGCATAGCGCAGGGTCTGGCGCGGCGACATCACCCCGTTCTGGATGAAGCGGGAGCCGCCGGTGAAGGGAAACAGGCGATCCACGTTGACGGCATCGGTGCCGTTGAGGTGGTCGTAATAGTCGTTGAACACGTTCACCCCGGCGTGAGCCACGATGGCCAGGAACAGGGTCAGCAGCGCCAGGGGCAAGGAGAAGGCGGCCTGCAGCGCGGTGGCGAAACCGAGCAGGCAGCCGGCCAGGGCGATGGTGAGGAAGGCCGGCCGGGTCGCCAGCAGGTAACGCTTGACCGGGTTGGCCAGGGCCTCCGGCGTCGGTTCGAGAGGTGCGGCCTTGGCGGTGGTCATGCCAGCCCCCCCCGGTAGCGCAGGCGCCTCGCCTGCATCGTGCCTCTGATCAGACCGACGAGCAGGCGGGGCGCCTGCGCTAGAGGTTTCATATTCATAGCATCCTCCCGTCGCGGCGGCGGGTCGTAGTGGCGAGGGCGCCCAGCCCCATGCCGCCGTGGGCATGGCAGATGGCGCAGGCCAGGGCGTCGGCGGAATCCGGGCGTGGCTCGGCGGGAAGGTTGAGGAGTCGTTTGACCAGGTGCATCACCTGCTGTTTGTCGGCGTGGCCGTTGCCCCCCACTGCCTGTTTCACCTGCAACGCGGTGTACTCGAACACCGGCTGTGCAACCGAGGTCAGGGCGGCGATCGCCGCGCCGCGCGCCTGGCCGAGCAACAAGGTGGATTGCGGATTGACGTTGACGAACACCTTCTCGATGGCGGCGGCCTCGGGACGGAACTGGTCCAGCACTTCCATCACCCCATCGAAAATGATCTTGATGCGCCCCGGCAACGCTCCGGTCTCGGTGCGGATCACGCCGCTGGCGACGTAGGTGAGGTTCTGGCCCACCTTGTCGATGACGCCATAGCCCGTCACGCGCAAGCCGGGATCAAGGCCGAGGAGTCGCATGGTGGTCGCGCCGGCACCGCGCCGGCCAGTCTCAGTCGGGCAGGATCGCCGAGGTGAACACTTCCTGGACGTCGTCCAGGTCGTCCAGCATGTCCAGCATCTTCTGGAACTTCGCCACGTCGTCGCCGCTGACTTCGGTCTCGTTCAGAGCTTTCATGGCGATTTCCGCCATCACCGTGGTGAGGCCGGCGGCGTCCAGAGCTTCCTTCACCGTGGCCAGGTCGTTGTTGGGGGCGGTGACGACTTCGATGGAGCCGTCGTCGTTGCTGACCACGTCCTCGGCACCCGCCTCCAGGGCCACTTCCATGACCTTGTCCTCGTCGGCGCCGGGGGCCAGGATGATCTGGCCGCAATGCTTGAACTGGAACACCACGGAGCCGTCGGTGCCCAGGTTGCCGCCGCACTTGTTGAAGGCATGACGCACGTCGGCCACGGTACGCACCCGGTTGTCGGTGAGGCAGTCGACGATCACCGCGGCGCCGCCGGGGCCGTAGCCCTCGTAGCGGATCTCCTCGTAGTTCACGCCTTCCAGTTCCCCGGTGCCGCGCTTGGTGGCGTTCTCGATGTTGTCCTTGGGCATGGACTCGGCCTTGGCCTTCTCGATCGCCAGGCGCAGGCGCGGGTTGAAGCTGGGATCACCGCCGCCCATGCGCGCGGCCACCGTGATTTCCTTGATCAGCTTGGTGAATGCTTTACCACGCTTGGCGTCCTGGCGCCCCTTGCGGTGTTGGATGTTTGCCCATTTGGAATGACCTGCCACTTCGCCACCTTTTCCTTTATTAATCAGTGAGTTGCTTGCTGTTACGTGTGGTTTTTTGCCATGGATACACACTAGCTACCCACAAGGAATGCCCAGCCATAACAAGCGATTAATTTAATACAATCAATGACATACACGAATCACCGAGTTAGGCCATCTTCAAATGAAATGTCGGAAGCATCACTGTTCTTCACGCTAAATCATACCAGCCCAGCTTCGGGAGTTGCTCTTTACCAGTCACATGCCGTAGCCATGAAGCGATAGGGCTTGCCAAGGGCCATACCAGTCAAACACCAGACCGGCAAGATGGGTGGAGCAAAAATCGGGGGTTCGACCATTTAAACAGCCTCGTATGTTGGTTGCCGGACCGTAAGCGTCCAGCCGCCTCATCTAGCCAAACGCCAGCAAGTCAGGGTTTGGCGGTGTCCCGCAGCGGCAGCAGTTCATCCAGCCGGCTATTCGGCCAGGCCGGCAGCTTCTCCAGGGTCTCACGCAGCCAGGCCGCCGGGTCGAGGCCGTTGAGGCGGGCGGTGCCGATCAGGCTCTGGATCGCCGCGGCGCGTTTCCCG
>CAIXFP010000798.1 GCA_903918705.1 uncultured Pseudomonadota bacterium | reverse complement strand
CGACTCCGGCACGCGCCTCCAGTAACAGACCGGCTTCCCAGGCGGAAGCCGTTTTCGTTTCTGGCCCCTGGGACACTGGCGGGACACTTTCAGAATACAGCCTGCCTCAACTGTCCCGGCCTACCCCGCGCGGCTTCCAAGCGCCACCATCGGTTACCGCGTAACCGGCTGGCCAGTGTCCCGCTGACTGTCCCGCCGCTCGTTTTCCAACCCTCTCCCGTCCTGTTCTGCGCCGCCTTCGCCTGTGGATAAGTGGCCTTTTGGCGCGGCAGTGTCCCGCCAGTGTCCCAGTTACCTTTTGCGCCGGATGTATTCGCATCATTTTCAATGAGATACAAAGAGTAGTCACTAGATAGCATATCCGATGTTGCCATTTTTTCCCCTTTGCTCTAGGCTGTCGTTACCCCTTCCAGCAAGGGAACGAACATGGCCACCATCGAGAAGCGAACCACGGATACCGGCACGGCTTATCGGGTGAAGGTTCGCCTTCAAGGCTACCCGCCCGAGTCCGCCACCTTCGAGCGTCTGACCGATGCGAAGACCTGGGCCGCCAAGATTGAATCCGACATGAAGGCCGGCCGGCACTTCGGGGCCAGCAAGCGGCACACCTTCAACGACCTGGCCGGCGAATACGCACCCCATGCGAAGGACAAGCCCCGCCTGGGCTACTGGCGCGAGGTATTCGGCCCCGACCGCCTCGACGCCATCACCCCGCAACGCATCAAGAAAGCAGCGGACAGGCTGCTATCCGAGAAAACCAGCAAGTTAGACAAGGCAACGGGTGAAGCCAAGAAGCGCACTGGGGCCACGGTAAACCGATACCTCGCCGCCCTGAGTTCCTGCTTGTCCTATGGCGTGAAAGTGATGGGATGGCTTGAGCGCAACCCGATGGAGAAAGTCAGGCGGCCCCCCGAGAGCAAGGGCCGGGTGCGGTTTCTCTCCGACGACGAGAGGGAACGCCTGCTTGATGCCTGCCGGCCCCATGCCGACCTTTACTTGGCCGTTGTGCTGTCCCTGACCACGGGCGCGCGGCAGGCTGAAATCATGGGCCTGCGCTGGGGGCAAGTGGACTTCATCCGCCAGGTAATCACCCTCTCGGAAACGAAGAACGGCGACCGCCGCGCGCTGCCGCTGGTGGGCGAGGCATTCATGCTGCTACGGGAGCGGGGCCGGGTGCGGACCCTGGGCGACGACCGCATCTTTCCGCCCACGGCACGGGCGAAGAAATCGGACTCGCTCAATCTGCGCGACACCTGGGCAAAGGCCGTAAAGGCCGCCGGCATCGAGAACTTCCACTGGCACGACCTGCGCCACACCGCCGCGTCCTACCTCGCCATGAGCGGGGTTTCCCTGGTGGAAATCGCCAAGGTGCTGGGGCACCGGACACTTGCCATGGTGGCCAGGTATTCGCATTTGAGCGACGGGCACATTGTGGCGACCGGAACGAAGCTGGCGGAACGGCTGGGGGTGGCGTGATGGGTGCCCATGCTCGAATTTCCAAGGAATGCTTGCCCACCCCCGCCGGGGGGGTAACCAACGCCAACACCATCCAGCGTGAAGCACTGCAAGGTCCGTTGTGGTGGGTCAATAAGTCGAAGTAACTGGCGGGAAACGCGGGAATTCCGGGAATCCCGCGCGGGAGCGTGAACGGTAGCAGGCGTGAGCAGAAAAAAAGCATGTAGAAACAACGAGTAATAGCGGAATTGGTTTTCTTGCCGACGGTGCATATCCTGCGCTTCCCGGCACTTGAATGGGAATCCTCAATCACCAAGAGGAAACCCAAATGCGAGCCCAAGCCATCCAACAACCCGAAGCCGACCGTACCTGTGAGGCGGCCACCTTCACCGAACTGCCCCCCCGCCGCCTGTTCACCCTCCCGAAGTTCGCGGAACGGCATTCGAGCTTCACCACCTTGGCGGCAATCACGAATCAGGTGTTCAAAGCAAAGTCCCGCCAGAGCAGCAAGGGAGAAATTCCCGGAAATGGCCTGGAAGAAGCGGGAGCCATTGTTCGCGTAACCGGCCGCGTCCTGATCGATGAAGACGCCTATTTCCGCTGGATAGATGCGATGCAATCCGGGGATCGATAGGCTCATTGATGGTGGTGCAGCGGTTGCAGATTCGTAGGTTGAGCTTGCTGTCGAGAACAAGCAATTCAAGGAAAATACAGCGTTTGGTGATGCCTGTCTCCTGAGCGAATGGCTGCACTAGGGGAAATTCGGGGACGTCCGGTTGTGGCCGATCGGAGCCTGTCGCCTTCGCCACCCGATTTATCATTCAGACTCGCAGCCGGGAAGCCCCGGAAACACTGGGGGTCGTGCGAAAGGCGCCTTTCG
>CAIXFP010000797.1 GCA_903918705.1 uncultured Pseudomonadota bacterium | reverse complement strand
GGCGTGGCAGCGGGAGCCGCCGCAGCGGGAACACCCGCTGCCGGTGCGGCAACCGCCGCGACCGGCGCGGCGGCCGAGGGAGCGGGGGCCGCGACCGTCGCAACGGGCGCGGCGGCGGGGGCAGCCGCATCTTCCGACAGGACTACACCGGAAAAGCCCAGCGTACCCAGCAACATCAGTGTCGCAAATAACCGTTTCATGTTGGATTCTCCTTAGATCGCCGCGTCGCCGGACTCGCCGGTGCGGATGCGAACGACTTGTTCCAGATCCCAGACGAAAATTTTGCCGTCGCCGATCTTGCCGGTCTGGGCAGCCTTGGAAATGGCCTCGATGGCCTGGTCCAGCATCTCGGCGGCGATGGCCACTTCGATCTTGACCTTGGGCAGAAAGTCGACAACGTACTCGGCGCCGCGATACAACTCGGTATGCCCTTTCTGGCGGCCGAAACCCTTGACTTCGGTGACGGTGATGCCGGAAGCCCCAATCGCGGAGAGGGCTTCACGCACCTCGTCCAGCTTGAAGGGCTTGATGATGGCGGTTACGAATTTCATAAAAACTCCTTATCAACAATTAGGCACAAGGCCCAATAACCCGGTCAGAACTTGTAAATACCTTCCAGTTCGATGGAAGTTTGAGAGGTGGCAGTCATGCCAGTGTCAAAGATCGGTCCGTTGGAACTGGATTTGTCCTGGCGCACCTCGGCACGGAGGGTGGTGCTCTTGAGCGGTGAGTAATTGAGCGCCAAGGTGAATTCCTTGAGCTTGTTGCCTGTGGTACCTGTCAAAGCGCCGTCCTTGTCTTGCAGGAACTCGCCGCGGCCAGTCAGAGACCACTGGTCGTTGAAGGTGTAGTTCACGTATGCGGCAAGGCCGTCCGCTTTCGAGGTACCGCCTGTACCCGTATTGTTTTTCTGGGTGACATAGTCGTAATTCAGCACGAAGCTAAGGGCGTCAGTAGCATTGATAGTGGCCACCAGGTCATACAGATTCTTGGTGCCATGTCCATTTCCACTGGGCGCCTCGCCCGAATAAACGGCGCCCGAGAAGGAGTACATCTTGCTCGGGGTGGCGCTGATGCCGAGTTCCATGGTCTTGCCACTAATCGATGACCCGGAGAATATCTTGGGCGAACCCGTGTAGTTCCAGCCGTTGTTGATGCCCACGGTCACGGTGGCGGCACTACCCGCGTAAGCAGCGCGCAAACCGGTATGGGACAAGGGTTCCAGGTCATAGAACAGCATGGAACGGGAGATCGTCGTATTCGTGGTGGGATTGACGGTTTCCGCGCCGGCCAGGGTGGCAAATTTGCCCGCGAGCACGCTGTAAGGCCCATTGGCGTACTGCCCGTAACCCTGATAAATATCGAGACCGCTACTCGATGTATTTCCGGATGACACTTCGGTATTGCGCAGGACACGGGCATCGGAGCCGGCGATCACGTTGACCAGACCGCCAAAGCCGGTTGTGGGCAGGTAGGACACGGTGATGGCCGCCTGATTGAGCACGAGGCTGTCCTTGCGGTAATCGAACTGCCGCTGCGGCTCGGCGTTGATGGTGGAACTTCCCGCGTAGGCGGTGTTTTCATTCTTGTTGAAGCTCGTGTAGGTGGCGTCCACGTAGCCGGACAAACTGAAAGGCGATGCCGGAGCGGCGTCCTCAGCGATAGCCGGCGCGGAAATCAAACCGGAAAGGACCAGCAGGTAAGGCAGTTTTTTCATCACGGTTCTCCAGAAAAGTGGTGCGATGGTGCACATCCCCATTAAGCACGTGTTGTGCCAACAATAAAAACATATAAGAAACATTGGTTTGCATAGGTGCGCGCAATCTTGATGCAAAACGGCGCGCAATCTTGGTGCGCCGTTTTGGTGCACTGCACCGACTTTGCGCGGCGATAACCAGGGATCGCTTTGCTAAACTCCCAAGCTGATTGCCATGCCCTAGTGCCGCGATGTGCGGCACTTATTTCCTTTCCCGGGAGTACACCGTGTTCAAGCAGAAAATCGCCGCCGAGATGGCGGCCAAGGTCTCGGAAGTGTTGGCCATGACGCCGGCCCGCGACGTGGAGAAAAACCTCAAGGCCAGCCTGGCTGCCTGGCTAGCGCGACTGGATCTGGTCAGCCGCGAGGAATTCGATGTCCAGGCCCTGGTGCTGGCGCGTACCCGCGAGAAGATGCAGGAGTTGGAGGCGCGACTGGCGCGGCTCGAAGGCGGGAAATCAGGTTCGTGAGCGGCGAGCGTATCGAAGTCGCCGCCGCCGTCGTCGAACGCCCTGACGGCACCTTTCTCATGGCGCGCCGTCCCGAGGGCAAGGCCTATGCCGGCTGGTGGGAGTTTCCCGGCGGCAAGGTGGAAGCCGGCGAAACCCCGCGCGACGCACTGGACCGTGAGTTGCGGGAGGAACTCGGCATCCGCGTGGCCGCCGCCGTGCCCTGGATCAAGCGAACCCATGTCTACCCGCATGCCGAGGTGATGCTGCGGTTCTTCCGGGTGAGCGACTGGGAAGGCGAGCCCCATCCCCACGAAGGCCAGGTGCTGGCCTGGACTCAGGCATGGACGCCCGAGGTGGAACCGATCCTGCCCGCCAATGGACCGATCATGAAAGCCCTGCAACTGCCGCTGGAATATGCCATTTCGGACGCCGAGAAACTTGGCGTCGAGGTCTTCCTGGAACGCTTGCGGTCACGCCTGATCGGCGGATTGCGCCTGGTCCAACTGCGTGAAAAAAATCTGGGTGCCACGGAGTTCCGAGTATTGGCTGGCGAGGCGAACAGGCTTTGCCGTGCTCAGGGCGCCCTCCTGATGCTCAACGGCGACGCCGCCCTGGCCCGGGAATTGGGCTGCGGCCTGCACCTTGATGCCGCGCACCTCATGCGCCAGGAACAGCGCCCCGATCACGCCCTGGTGGCGGCCTCCTGCCACGACCCGGAGGAACTGGAGATGGCGGCTCGTTTGGGCCTGGATTTCGTGGTGCTCTCGCCCGTGCTGCCCACCGCAAGCCATCCTGGCGCGGAAACCCTGGGCTGGGAACGTTTCGCTTCCTGGCTGGCCGATTACCCGCTGCCGGTGTACGCCCTGGGTGGGCTTGACCGCGCGGGCCTGACGCGGGCGCGCGAGGCCGGAGCCCACGGCGTGGCCCTGAAAAGCGCGGCCTGGAGCGTGTGATGCGAGTAATCTGGACTGCCCTGCCCCTGCTCATTCTTGCCATCGCCGCCGCCGCCCTCTGGCGGGACCGCGGTGGCCCGCAAGCCGCCGGCACGACCCTGACCTGCGCCGATCTGGCGAAGGGCTGCGCAGTCCACCTGCCCGGCCGCGCGGCCAGTATCGGATTGGGCGGCGACGTGCGGCCCCTCAAGCCGTTCCAGGTCTGGGTGAAAGCTCCCGGAGCCCACTCCGTGCAAGCACAGTTCACCATGCCGGGCATGGACATGGGCTTCAACATCTACACCCTGCATGCCGACGCCGACGGCGTGTTCCGCTCCAGCGTCACCCTGCCCATGTGTGTCAGCGGCCGGCGCGACTGGATCGTGGCAGTGGACATCGATGGAGCCAAGCTGAACGTGCCGTTCTCCACCGATTTGTGAAGCATAAACCCTGCCGCACGTGTCACAGAGTTGTCATAAACACCCTCGACAGCAACCTTATAATTAGCGACCACCGCCAGGCCGAAGCCGGAGCGGTTCAGACGGAGACGACGCAATGCCCAGTGAACATATCTACAAACAATTCGATGCCGACATGGAGGCCGTGCGTGCCCGCGTGCTGGAAATGGGCGGCCTGGTGGAAGAGCAGGTGGGCAAGGCCATGGAGGCGCTGATCTCCGGCAATGTGACCCTGGCCGAGGAAGTGATTGCCAACGACCACAAGGTCAATGCCCTGGAAGTCGCCAGCGACGAGGCCTGCACCCACATCATCGCCTTGCGCCAGCCCACCGCCGGCGACCTGCGCATGATCCTGACCATCGTCAAGACCATCACAGACCTCGAGCGCATCGGCGACGAGGCGGCCAAGATCGCCCGCTACGCCATCAAGATCTTCGAGAACGACCGCATCACCACGCCGCGTTATACCGAGATCAAGTACATGTCCGGCCTGGCTGTGAAGATGCTGCGCGAATCCCTCGACGCCTTCGCCCGCCTGGACGCCTCAGGCGCCGCCGGCGTGGCGCGCCAGGACATGGAGGTGGATGAGGAATTCCAGATGATCATGCGCCACCTGATCACCTACATGATGGAAGACCCGCGCACCATCTCCACCTTCATCGACCTGCTGTTCGTGGTGAAAGCCATCGAGCGCATCGGCGACCATGCCAAGAACATGTCCGAGTACGTCGTCTACATGGTCAAGGGCAAGGATGTACGCCACACTTCACTCGAGGAAATTGAGCGCGAGGTGGAATAGCCGTGC
>CAIXFP010000796.1 GCA_903918705.1 uncultured Pseudomonadota bacterium | reverse complement strand
CCGGCGCCCTGGTGGGCTCCGACTCGGTGTTCGACGCCCTGGTGCGGCGCGCTGGCGTGGTGCGGGTCTCCAGCATCACCCAGTTGTTCGCTTCGGCGCGGGCGCTGGCCTCTCACATCAAGCCCACCGGCAACCGTCTTGCCATCATCACCAACGGCGGTGGTCCCGGCGTGATGGCCACCGACCGGGCCGTCGACCTGGGTGTGCGGCTGCCCGATTTGAGCGAGGAAACCATGGCCAAGCTCAACGCCGCCCTGCCGCCCACCTGGTCCCACGGCAACCCGGTGGACGTGATCGGCGACGCCACCGCCGAGCGCTACCGCGCCGCCATGGAAGCCTGCCTGGACGACAAGGAGGTGGACGGCGTGCTGGTCATTCTCACGCCCCAGGCCATGACCCGGCCGGCTGAAGCCGCCGACGCGGTAGTGGACATGGCCAAGCGTTCCAGCAAGCCGGTGATCGCCTGCTGGATGGGCGAAGCCCAGATCGCGGAAGGCCGGCAGCGGTTCAAGGCCGCGTGCATCCCCTCCTTCGCCACCCCCGAACAGGCGGTGGAAGTGTTCTCCTACCTTTCCGATTACTACGAAAACCAGCGCCTGTTGATGCAGGTTCCCGGCCCGGTGGCCCAGGGCACCGAACCGGACGTCGAGGGCGCGCGCCTGATCATTGAATCCGCCCTGGCGCAGCGCCGCAGCGTGCTCACCGAAGTGGAATCGAAGGCGCTGCTGTCATCCTTCCGCATACCGGTAGCCCGGACCACCATCGCCCGCGACCCCACCGAGGCCATGTTGATGGCCCAACAGATCGGCTTTCCGGTGGCCATGAAGATCAACTCCCACTCCATCAGCCACAAATCCGACGTGGGTGGCGTGCGCCTGGGGCTGTCCAGCGGCCACGCCGTGCGCTCCGCCTACAGCGGCATGACGGCCGAGGTGCTGCGGCGGGTGCCCGACGCCAAGCTGGACGGCGTCGTCATCGAACCCATGCTGGAACGCCCCCATGCCCGCGAGGTGCTGGTGGGCGTCACCACCGACCCGGTGCTGGGCCCGGTGATCGTCTTCGGCAGCGGCGGAGTCGATGTGGAAGCGACGCAAGACCGCGCTGTCACCCTGCCGCCGCTGAACCGCGTTCTGGCACGCGACCTGATGCAACGCACCCGTGTGATCAAACTCCTGGGTGCCTTCCGCAACCGCCCGGCCGCCGACATGGGCGCCCTGGAACAGGTGCTGTTGCGGGTATCGGAAATGGTCTGCGAACTGCCCTGGATCCAGGAACTCGATATCAACCCGCTGCTCGTGGACGACCAGGGCGCCCTGGCCCTGGATGCCCGGGTCATCATCTCGCCGCGCATTCCCAATGCCGACCGCTATGCCCACATGGCCATCCATCCCTATCCGGCGCATCTGGTCAGCACTTGGCAACTACCCAACGGCACCGATGTGATCATCCGCCCCATCCGCCCGGAGGACGCGGACCTGACCCAGAAATTCGTGCGCGAACTGTCCGAGGAAACCAAGTACTTCCGCTACATGGACGCGGTGCGCGAGCTTTCGCATGCCATGCTGGTGCGCTTCACCCAGATCGACTACGACCGGGAAATGGCTCTGCTGGCCGTTACCCTGGTGGATGGCAAGGAGGAGGAACTGGGCGTGGCGCGTTTCGCCATCAACCCGGACGGCGAATCCTGCGAATTCGCCCTGGTGATCAACGACCAATGGCAGCAACAGGGCATCGGCCACAAGATGATGGGCGTGCTCATGGAAATCGCCCGCGACAAAGGCATGCGGGTGATGGATGGCGAAGTCATGAAGAGCAACCGCCGCATGCTGAAACTGGCGGAAAGCCTGGGCTTCAAGGTCTCGCCCCACCCGGAGGATGACCAGGTGCGCTACGTGTCGCGGAACCTGTAAGGCGGGTTAGCCAGCACGCGCGACCCGTTTTGCATTTGTCATTCCGGGCTTGACCCGGAAGCATGGCGAACGAACTGGATACCCCCCCGCGCGGGCATGACGGTTCCAAATCAGCTTCGTGGCACCACTTGGTTCTCGGCTGGCTGCCGGGATGGCGCACCCGGCTGGTGCGCCGCCGTCCATCGCGGGGCGCGGCGCCAAGCCGGAGGCGCGCGGACACGCCGGATAACGCCCCGTCCCGGCCCGGCATCCTTCTTGCGAGTCCCTGGTACCACCATCACCAACGACCCGCCACCATGGACCTCGCCGACAACTCCGACGAACGCACCGGCCTGGACAAGGAAGCGCTGAAACGCGACTTCCTCGACAACCTGCTCTACGTCCAGGGCAAATTCCCCGCACTTTCCACCCTGCACGACTACTACATGGCCCTGGCCTACACCGTGCGCGACCGCATGCTGCAGCGCTGGATCAGCACCGCCGAGACCTACACCCGGCTGGGTTCCCGCACCGTGGCCTATTTCTCCGCCGAATTCCTGTTGGGGCCGCACCTCGGCAACAACCTGGTCAACCTCGGCATCGAAGCCGCCGCGCGCCAGGCCATGCGCGACCTGGGACTGTCCTACGAGGAACTGCTGGCCCAGGAAGACGAGCCGGGCCTGGGCAACGGCGGCCTCGGGCGCCTGGCGGCGTGCTATCTCGATTCCCTCGCCACCCTGGAAATCCCGGCCCTGGGCTACGGCATCCGCTACGAATTCGGCATCTTCAACCAGGACATCGTCGACGGGCAGCAGGTGGAACGCACCGATAAATGGCTGCGCTACATCAACCCCTGGGAATTGCCGCGCCCGGAATGGGCGGTGGAAGTGAAGCTGGGGGGGCATACCCATCGCTACGTGGACGACAAGGGCAACACCCGGCACCAGTGGATTCCCTCCTGGACGGTGATCGGCACCCCCTACGACACCCCCATCCTCGGCTACCGCAACAACACCGCCAACACCCTGCGCCTGTGGCGGTCGGTGGCGCCGGAGTCGTTCGACCTGACCACCTTCAACCGGGGCGACTACTGGGGCGCGGTGAACAAGAAGGTGATGTCGGAAAACATCACCAAGGTGCTCTACCCCAACGACGAGCAGATCCAGGGCAAGGAACTGCGTTTGCAGCAGCAGTACTTCTTCGTCTCCTGCTCGCTCCAGGACATG
>CAIXFP010000795.1 GCA_903918705.1 uncultured Pseudomonadota bacterium | reverse complement strand
CACCTCAAGACATCCGTACCCTAGCCATGGTCGGCCACGGCGGTGCCGGCAAGACCAGCCTGATCGAAGCCCTGCTTGCCGCCTCCGGCGCCATACTCGCAGCCGGTTCCGTGGAGCGTGGCTCCACCGTGTGCGATTACGATCCCCTGGAAAAGGCCCACCAGCATTCCATCAAGCTTGCCGTCGCCCACCTCGATCATCAGGACGTGCGCATCAACCTGCTCGACACCCCCGGCTACCCCGACTTCATGGGACAGGCCATGTGCGCCCTGGACGCCGTGGAGACCGCCGTGGTGGTGATCGACCCGAAGAAGGGCATCGAGCTCACCGCCCACCGCATGATGCACTGGGCCCAGACCCGCAAGCTGGACCGCGTGATCGTCATCAACAAGATCGATCAGGAAGACCTCGACCTGCCCGGCCTGCTGGCCGACATCCAGTCCGCCTTCGGCCGCGAGTGCCTGCCCATCAACCTGCCGGCGGCGGGCGGCGGCAAGGTCACCGACTGCTTCTTCAACCCCGGCGGCGAATCCGATTTCTCCTCCGTGGCCGAGGCCCACCGCGCCCTGGTGGATCAGGTGGTGGAAGTGGATGAGGCATTGATGAACATTTACCTGGAACAGGGCGAAGTGTCTCCGGAGCAGCTCCACGCGCCCTTCGAGCAGGCCCTGCGTGAAAACCATCTGGTGCCGGTGTGCTTCGTCTCTGCCAGCACCGGCGCTGGCATTCCCGAGTTGCTCGACGTGATGGCCAAGCTGCTGCCCAATCCCACCGAGGGCAATCCGCCCTTGTTCGTCCAGGGCGAAGGCGATTCGGCGCAACCCATGCTGTGCGAGCCGAATCCGGACAAACACGTTCTGGCCCACGTGTTCAAGGTGGAAATCGATCCCTACGTCGGCAAGACCGCCGCCTTCCGCGTGTTCCAGGGTACGGTCACCCCGGATTCCCAGCTCTACATAGGCGAATCGCGGAAACCCTTCAAGGTCAGCCACCTCTACCGCATCCAGGGCAAGCAACTGGAGGAAGTGAAGGCCTGCATCCCCGGCGACATCTGCGCCATCACCAAAATCGATGACCTGGGCTTCGACGCCGTGCTGCACGACGCCCCGGAAGACGACCACATCCACATGCAGCCACTGGACTTCCCCCCACGCCGTCTATGGCCTGGCGGTGAAGCCGAAGAAGCAGAACGAGGTGGACAAACTCTCCGACATCCTCCACCGCCTGCGCGCCGAGGATCCCGGCCTGCACATCGAGCACGACCCCACCACCCACGAGGCGGTGATCCGCGGCCAGGGCGAGAACCACCTCAAGTTCGTGCTGGAGAAGATGCGCGAGCAGTTCCGCCTGGAAGTGGACACCCACACCCCCACCATTCCCTACCGCGAGACTCTTACCAAGCCGGCGGAAGGCCATTTCCGCCACAAGAAGCAGACCGGCGGCGCCGGCCAGTTCGGTGAAGTCTATCTGCGGGTGGAGCCCATGGAGCGCGGGGCCGGCTTCGAGTTCGTCGATGCCGTGAAAGGCGGCGTCATTCCCGGCCCCTTCATCACGGCCGTGGAAAAGGGCGTGCGCCAGGCCATGGATCTCGGCGTGGTGGCGGGCTTCCCGCTGCAGGACGTGCGCGTCACCGTTTACGACGGCAAGAGCCACCCGGTGGACGGCAAGGAAATCGCCTTCGTCACCGCCGGCAAGAAAGCCTTCCAGGAAGCCGCCGCCCTGGCCCGGCCTGTGGTGCTGGAACCCATTGTCCACGTCGAGATGACCGCCCCGGAATCCGCCATCGGCGATGTTTCCGGCGACTTCTCCGGGCGCCGCGGCCAGATCACCGGCCACGAGACCGGACGCGGCGGCATGCTCATCGTCAGCGGCACCGCTCCTTTGGCGGAACTGGACAACCTGCAATCTCGCCTCAAGGCACTTACCGGCGGCCAGGGCTCCTACACGCTGGAGTTCAGCCACCACGAACAGGTGCCGCCCAACGTGCAACAACAGCTCGCGGCCGCCTTCAAGCCGGAGCAGGACGAGCAGTAAGTGTGCATGGCCGGGGCTGATTCCCGCTCTGATGAAACCCCCAGCCAACCGGCTTGGCAGTCAAAAGACGCCTGCCAAGCCTCTGGCTGCCCCGGCCCCTCTGATGGAACTATCAAGTATTCGACCAGGCTGCCCAACAACGGCAGCCAAGTCGCTGCGTGCCCCCATGGGGGAGGGGGGTGGTACGTCTACATCCTGCGTTGCGCCGACGGCACCCTTTACACCGGCGTGACCACCGATCCGGCACGCCGCCTGCGCGAACACAACGCCGGCGGCAAGCTGGGCGCCCGCTACACTCGGGCGCGGCGGCCGGTGGCCCTGATCCACCAGGAACCCGCCGCCAGTCGTGCCGAAGCCTGCCGGCGCGAGGCGGCCATCAAGAGGATGAACCGGGAAGCCAAACATGCACTTGCCGGCAGCCCGTAGGGTGCGCTGTGCGCACCGATCAACCCGGATGGTGCACACAGCGCACCCTACCTCCCCCCACTGACCCATGCCCCCCGACCCCGACATCCGCTTCATGCAAGCCGCCCTGGATCAGGCCCGCCTGGCCTGGGACGCCGGTGAGGTGCCGGTGGGCGCCGTGCTGGTGCGGGACGGCGAAATTGTCGGGCGCGGCTACAACCAGCCCATCACCGCCCATGACCCCAGCGCCCACGCCGAAGTCATGGCCCTGCGCGACGCCGGCCATCGGCTGGCCAACTACCGCCTGCCGGATTGCACCCTCTACGTCACCCTGGAGCCCTGCGTCATGTGTGCCGGCGCCATCATGCATGCACGAGTCAGCCACCTGGTCTATGGCGCCCGCGATCCCAAGACCGGCGCCCAGGGCAGCGTGCTGGACCTGTTTGGGGACCTGCCCGGCCCGATCCCCCGCCTCAATCACCACTGCGGCGTCACCGCGGGTATCCTGGCGGAAGAATGCGGCGACATGCTCAAGGCCTTCTTCGCGGAACGCCGGGCGCGGTTGAAGAGCACGGCATGAAACTCCGCGTCGACCTGGACTCCCAGGAACTGGAACTGCGCGACGACACAGATACAGTATTGCGCCGTTACCCCATCTCCAGCGCCGCCAGGGGACCCGGCGAAGAAACCGGCAGCTACCGCACCCCGCGCGGACGCCACATCGTTCGCGCCAAAATTGGAGCCGGTACCCCCATCAATACCGTCTTCAAGGCCCGCCGTCCCACCGGCGAGATCTATACCCAGGAACTGGGCCGAAGCGACCCGGAGCGCGACTGGATCCTCACCCGCATCCTCTGGCTCTCCGGCAAGGAACCCGGCTTCAACCGCCTGGGTAGCCATGACAGCATGCGCCGCTACATCTACATCCACGGCACACCAGACGAAATCTTCGAGCAGGCACCGCGTTCCCATGGCTGCATCCGCATGCGCAACGCGGATGTGCTGGAGTTGTTCGAGCAGGTGCCGGCCTATACGGAAGTCGAGATCGTGGCCGGGGATGCCACTTGAACACTGTCCCCCGCCACGGTATAACGGCGCCGCCCGTGGCTACGCCGCCGCTCGCGCCCGCAGTACCTTGATCTGGAACAGGGTGTTGCGCTCGTCTTCTTCCAGGGCGGCGCGGATGTGATGCACGGTGGCCTGGTAGCGGGGAATGATGTTGTATTTCAAGGCGTTGACCCGCTTCTGGGTTTTCCGGCTGGCGGCCAGGAGACGCCAGAGGGCGTTTTCCGCCTCGCCCAGGCGCGCCAGGGTGATGGTTAGGCTGCGCAGACGCAAACGGGCTTCGTCGAAGCTGACGTCAGTCCACATCAGGCCTACCGGCTGCAACGGCAGGGGCTCGGCGGTGACGCTGGGATATTCCACACCGACACTGGACCGGGCCACCACCTTGAGGGCCACCGCGGGTTTCAGGCCCACCGAGGATTGCCGCAGCATCTGGCCGCCCATGCGCATCTGGACGATGCCGAGCCAGCGATAGGCGTCGGCCAGTTCCTTGACAGTCTGGGTGCGCAGTTCCCGGTATTGGGCCAGGCGCTCGTAAACCAGGCGGGTGAGCAGGTCGCGCTTCTTCTCCAACCTGGCACGGCCCTGTTCCAGGAACTTCACCTGGCGGCCCACCTGCAGGAGGGCGCTTTTGGTAGGCGGGACGGAGAGGCGCTTTTTCATGGTCTAGTCCGAAGCAATCGCGGTTTGGGCAAAGCCGGGGGCGTGCCCAACATGGACGAGCCTTGTTGGGCACGCCGTGCTTTGCCCAAGCTGCGTGCCATTACGCAGTCCCTTTGTGGTACTTGGCAATCTCCTCTTCCGAAACCCGGATCAGGGATTCCGCCGGCAACATGGAGAGCAGATCCCAGGCCAGATTGAGGGTCTCGTAGACGCTGCGGTCCTCGTCCTCGCCCTGGCCGATGAAGCGGCGCTCGAAGGATTCAGCGAACTGCAGGTAGCGGCGGTCGGCATCGGACAATTCCTCGGCGCCGATGATGGCGGCCAGTCCGCGCACTTCCAGAGCCTTGGCATAGCTGGCGAAGAGTTGACTGGCCACGTGGGGGTGGTCTTCGCGGGTGAAGTTCTTGCCGATACCGTCCTTCATCAGGCGCGACAGGGAAGGCAACACGGTCACCGGTGGGTAGACGCCCTGGTTGCCCAGTTCCCGGCCCAGGACGATCTGGCCTTCGGTGATGTAGCCGGTGAGGTCGGGAATGGGGTGGGTGATGTCGTCGGAAGGCATGGACAACACCGGAATCATGGTGATGGAGCCGCGCCGGTTCT
>CAIXFP010000794.1 GCA_903918705.1 uncultured Pseudomonadota bacterium | reverse complement strand
TTGGGCCGCCGCACCTTGACCACGACCCGGGTGCCGTCGTGCAGGGTGGCGCGATGCACCTGGGCGATGGAGGCGGCCGCAAAAGCCTCGATTTCGAACTCGGCGAACATTTCTTCCGCCGGCTTGCCCCACAACACCTCCAGGTGCGGGCGCAGCTGTTCGAAGGGTACCGGCGGCACCTGGCTGTGCAGGCGTTCGAATTCCGCGATCCAGGCCGGCGGGAATACGTCCACCCGGGTGGCCAGCACCTGGCCCAATTTGACGAAGGTGGGACCGAGCTCGGTGAGGGCCAGACGGATACGAACCGGCAAATCGAGCTGGCTGATTTCACTGCTGGTCTGCCAGTGCAGCAGTTTTCCGGTGCGTTGCAGCAGCCGCTCCAGGCCCATGACGCGAACCGCGTCGCCCCAACCGTAACGGATCAGGACCGAGGTGATTTCGTGCAGGCGCGGCAGATCCCGCACCATAGACAAGGTTTCACGCAGCATGCGGTTCCTTATTGTTCAAGCACATGCCAAATCTCCTTCATGTAGGTTGTGATGGCGCGCCCAACGATGGTAGACAAAGCTATCCCTTTAGTGGCCTAATCGCGCAACTTTTTTGTGTCAAAAAATCCGACAGCCCGCCGCATGCGCATTCTGCCGCTACTTCTTTTCCTGCTTGCCACGCTCGCGTTCACCGCCCCCGCCCGGGCGGAAGAAACGCTGAGCGAGCACGCGACCGCCGCGGTGCAGCCCCTGCTCAAGGCGCTGAGCATGATCGGCACCCCCTACAAGTTCGGTGGCAACAATCCCGAGAAGGGCATGGATTGCAGCGCCTTCGTCAAGCACGTCTACAAGGAATCCGCCGACATCACGCTGCCGCGCAGCGCCCGGGAAATGAGCCACGAAGGCCAGGCGGTAGCCAGGAACGATCTGGAACCTGGCGATTTGGTGTTCTTCAATACCCGCAAACGCCCCAATTCCCACGTCGGCATTTATGCCGGCAACGGCGAGTTCATCCACGCCAGCAGTTCCCGCACCAAGGAAGTGACGATCTCGCGCCTGGATCAGTCATACTGGGCGAAGCGTTTCAATGGCGCCCGCCGTGTCCTGCCCGATCTTGCGCCGCGTCCATAGGGCCGCGCTGCTCCTGGCCCTGCTGCCGCCGTTCGCCCAGGCGGCGCCCAGCGAGGAAGAGCTTTTTTTCAAGGACATTTCCGAAGTCAACGACGGCGATCTGCGTTTTCTCACGGTCCCGCCCGACCATCCGGTCCACCATCACCGCAACCACATCACCCTGAGCCGGGACAGCCTCGCCAGCGGCTGGGTGCAACTGGAACAATGCCACCAATACCTGGACGCGGTGGGAAGCACCCAGATCGTCTACAGCGCGGAGCGCATCCGCCATCTGCGCGTGGTCAGCCAGGAAAACATCGAGCACGCCTGGGTCAGCGGCAATACCGTGCAGTTGGAAAATATCCAGCATGAAGCGCAGATCTGCATCAGCGCGGAATCCCGCGCCCTGTTCCAGGACGGCGCGAAGCACTATGTGCTGCGCAACGGCCCCTTCATGCGTCGCTTCCTCGACGGTTATTACCCGATGCGGGTGAGTTTGTCGGTGAACCTGGGGGACAGCGGCCTCAAGTTCGCATCCATTGATCCCGAAGTCCAACCCGGCTTCAACGTCCACCTGGGGGCGAACGAAGTCGGCTACGACACCTGGTTCGAAGGCCGGTTGATCACCAACATCCACTTCACACCGGCGTCTCATTAGGACCGTTGGGCAAGGCGCAGGGCGTCCAACGATGCGCCTACAGACTCCCCAGCCAGAGCAGTCCCACCACTGCCAGCCAGAGCATGGCGGCGCGCCAGGTCAGGGCGATTCCACCCTCGATGCTGTCGGGGCCGGCGGGTTCCTCGGTACCCAAGATCGGGCGCAGGAGTTCACCTCCGGCCACGCTGAGGTTGCCCCCCAATTGCACCCCCAGGGCACCGGCGCCCGCCGCCAGCAGGATACCTTCGTTGTCGTTGCCCCAGGCCTGGGACTGGCCGCGCCAGCTATCCAGCGCGTCCTGGAAGTTGCCGACGATGGCGAAACTGAAGGCGGCGGCGCGCACCGGCAACCAGTCGAACGCATGCTTGGCTTGCCCGGCAAAGCGGCCGAATTCCTGTTCACCACGCCAGATGTCGCGGCATAGCAGGGTCAGGCGATAGGCCACCGCACCCGCCACGCCGAACAGGAAATACCAGAACAAAACGCCCAGGAGCGTGGCGATGGCGGCCTTGAGAGTTTCCTCCACGGCAATGCGGGAAATGCCGTCAGCCGCCTTGACCGGTGGCGCGCCGGGACGCCAGGCATGCAATGCGGCGAGAGCCCCCGCCAGGTCACTCTCCGCCAGAGCACGTGCCACTCGGGCGGCGAAAAACGATACCTCGCGGAACCCCAGGCAGAAATACAGCACCAGCACCTCGAAGCCCCAGCGCAGCAAGGCCAGGGCATCGCCCAACAGCGCGCCGAGTAGCGCCAGGCCCAGGGCCGGCAGAAGCACGCCGGCGACCCAGGCGACCAGGCCATGGCGGCTTTGCCCGGCGTTGAAATTGTCCAGCAGCCAGGCATGCCATTGCCGCGCCAGGTTTTCCGGCAGCAGCGATTTGTGCGGATGAAAATGCGACCAGAGCAGCGCAGCCAGGACGGCGGACAAACTCATCGAAGCGGCATCTCCACGGTCAGCACGCCCATGCGCAAGGGGGTGCCGGAGGAAACATAAAACTCCACCGTGGGCATGCGGATGCCGCCGCCGCGCGCCTGGGTGTAGCGATCCAGCGCCGCATAGGCGCGACTGGGCGCCAGCAGGGGGCCGGCCTGGACCCGTGCGATTAGAACCGGGCGTTCCGGAAGGGTATCGATCCGCAACGGCGCGCGCACATGGACCCCGGGAGCCACCAGATAGCCGGTGCGGGCGACACGTTTACCGACATCCACCAGGTCCGGATTGGAATAAAGGAGGGTGATGGGAGGGCCGAATTCGACCTTGGAGTCTTTCAGCACGCCGCGCGCCTCGTTGGTCACGTCCGGCACCTTGGAATAATCGCCGATGGATTCCAGGTAGGCGTAGGTATAGGGGCCACGCACACCTTCGCTGATGTCGACGCGGGCAAAGCCGCCCCACCAGGCAAACACGACAAACAGGGGCAGCACGAAGGCCAGCAGGAAAGGGAGAAATTTCTTGATGTTCACGATGCGCTGTCGGGAGGTTGGGAGCGTCCGAAGATACTACATCTGGCTCGCGGCTTGCCTCCCTATAATCGGCTGCCTCGTCTCGGGAAGCCCCCCATGCGCCGCCTGTTCGCCCTGCTTTGCCTGCTGCTCTCCCTCACGGCCGCCGCGGCCCCCTACCCGCCCGTATCAGTCCAGGTGCGCGCCGAACGGGTGTCCCCTCACGGTTTTTACATCCCCGGCTTGTCCGGCGCCGCCAGCAGGGAGAACGAGGGCTTCATGTCCAACGCCGGCTTCGTCGTCACTCCGGCCGGCGTGGTGGTGTTCGATACCCTGGGTTCGCCCTCCCTGGCCTGGGAGATGCTGCGGCGCATTCGAGAGATCACCCCGTTGCCGATTCGGCGGGTCATCATCAGCCACTACCACGCCGACCATTACTACGGCATCCAAGTGTTCAAGGACGTGGGAGCGGAAGTCTGGGCCAACGAGGCGGGCCGCGCCATGGTGGGTTCCGAGGATTGGCGGCAGCGCTATGAACAGCGCAAGGAATTATTGGGCACCTGGATCAACGATGGGACCCAGCGATTCCCTCCGGCCGATCTTTGGCTCTCCGGCGACACCGATTTCGAGTTGGGCGGCCTGCATTTCCAACTCCGCTACGTCGGCCCGGCCCATTCGCCGGAAGACATGGTGATGTACGTCGCCGAGGATGGCCTGCTGTTCGCGGGCGACCTGGTGTTCAAGGGCCGCGTACCCTTCGTCGGCGATGCCGACTCGCGGCTCTGGCTTGCCGCCATGGACAAGCTGATCGCCTTCCACCCCAAGGTGCTGGTGCCCGGCCACGGCGAGGTATCCCACGACCCCATGAGCGATCTCACCCAGACCCGCGATTACCTGCGCGACGTGCGCCGGCAGATGGGCCGCGCGGTGGCGGACCTGGTGCCGTTCGAGGAGGCCTATGCCCACGGCGACTGGGCGAAGTACGAGGCCATGCCGGCCTTTGCCGAGGCGCATCGGCGCAACGCCTACAACACCTATCTGCTGATGGAGAAGGAGAGCCTGGGGAAATGAGCGCGCGCATCGTCGTGGAACCCGACCTCTCCCCCGCGCGCCAGGCGGAACTGGGGGTGGCGGCCTGGCCGCGCTGGAAGGACGGCGAAGGCGAGCGCATCCTGACCCTGGATGCGCCGGAGCAGAGCTATTTCCTGGCAGGCTTGGCGGTGCTCACCCTGGCCGATGGGGAACCGGTCACCGTGGGCAAGGGCGACCTGGTCATCATCCCGGCCGGCAGCGTCCGCTGGGAGGTGAAGAGCGAGGTGCGCCGGCATTACCGCTCGGAGGCGCTGTCGCCGGCCTGCTGCATCGTGTAG
>CAIXFP010000793.1 GCA_903918705.1 uncultured Pseudomonadota bacterium | reverse complement strand
CTGCGCCTGTTCCTGCTGTTCCGCCTGCTGAAGCTGTTCCGTTACACCCATAGCCTGGGCACTTTCAGCCAGGTGTTGGTGGAAAAGCGCTTCGAGATCTACACCCTGTCCCTGTTCGTCGGCTCCGTGGTGCTGATCGCCACGGTGGCCATCTATCTGTTCGAGGCGGAAGCCCCCAATAGCCAGGTGCAGACCCTGATGGACGCCCTGTATTGGTCGGTCATCACCCTGACCACCGTCGGCTACGGCGATATTGTGCCCACCACCACGGAAGGCCGGGTGGTGGCCATGGTGCTGGTGTTCGCCGGGATCGGCGTGATTTCCTTCGCCACCTCCATCATCGTCACGGCGTTCCAGGAAAAGATGCGCGAGGTGCGCGACAATCGGGTCTATTCCCAGGTGGAACGCGAGTCGGACATCACCATCGTGTGCGGCTTCGGACGTATCGGCCAGGTGGTGGCGGAGCGGCTGGCGGCGGCCGACGACCCCTTCGTCATCATCGACCGCCATGGCGAAAGCGTCGAACTGGCGCGCCGACTCGGCTACCAGGCGGTGGCCGGCGATGCCACCGACACCGCGATGCTCACCAACCTGGGACTGGGCCGCCAGGCCTCGCGCATCCTCTGCCTGACCCACGACGACGTCAGCAACGTCTACATCACGCTGACCGCGCGCCAGCTATCGCCGCGCATCCTCATCGTGTCTCGCGCCAACAAGGCGGAAACCGCGAAGAAGCTGATCCAGGCCGGCGCCACCCATGTGGTGCGACCCTATGAGGTGGTGGCGCGCATGGCGGCGGAATTCATCGGCCAGCCGGTGGCCTTCGACGCCCTCTACGACGTGGTTACCCGCGCCGCCGGGGTCCACCTGGAACCGCTGCCCATCCACGCCGGGGACTGGCTGGAGAAGCAGCGCATCGGCGAAATCGACTTCGCCGCCCAGCGTCTGCTGCTGTTCGGGGTCATCCGTCCGCATTCCTCGCCCGGCGAGAACTGCCACAGCCGCTACGACCTGGAAGGACGCCATTTCTACTTCAATCCGGGGCCACGCCTGCAATTGCGCGCCGGCGACATTCTCGTGTTGATCGGCTACCAGGCCAGCCTGTCCCAATTCCATGAGCGGGCCACCCACCGGCAACGCAAGGGCAATCCATGAACGACCACCTCGCCCACAATGTTTGCGGCCCCGTGAGAGGCGCCCATGACCCCGCCTAAATTCGCCCTGTTCGGCTGCAACCCTCTGGCCATAGAAGTGGCATGGCGCCTGTCCATGGCGCGGATGCCCTTCGTCATGCTCGACCGCGACGCCGTCCGGGTCCGGGAGGCGCGCCAGGAGGGCCTGCTGGCCGAGCGCATCGATTACACCGACGACGAGGCCCTGCGCGGGGTCGGCATCGGCAACCATATCGAAGGGGTGTTCTGCCTTCTCGGCGAGGATTCGGAAAACGTGTTCCTGGCGATTTCTGCCCGCGCCCTCGATCCCGAAGTGCGCATCGTCGCGGTCTGCCAGGCACCGCAGGCCGCCTCGAAGTTACTCGCCGCCGGCGCCGACAAGGTGGTGGACCCTTATGAGATCAGCGGCGCCCGGGTGCACGAACTGATCGAGCGACCGGAAGTGGTGGAACTGATGGAGCAGACGGTGTTCGGCCTGCAGGACCTCAACATCGCCGAGGTCACCATCCCCGCCGGTTCCTGGCTGCACGGCGTGCGCCTGTCGGAACTGCGGCGACACATGAAGCAGAACGTCATCCTGCTCGGGGTAGTAGACCTGGAACGGGGCAAGGATCTGATCTTCAGCACTCGCGGCATCGACCACAACCTGGATTACAACGATGTCCTGGTGGTGATCGGCCCGGGCAAGGATGTGGGCCACTTTCGCGCCATGATCGAAAACGCGGCGGCACCCGAGGCTTAGATCCCGCACGGCGGCGGCGCGGAACATAATCCGACAAAATTGCTCAACTTGATTGACCTCTTCCCCGGAGACCGGCCATGTCCCTCGTCCCACCGCGCCCCATCGATCTGGCTCCGCTCGTGGATGCCGTGCAGAAGAATTGCGACATTTCAGACGCACAGCATGCCGGCGACCTTACCCTGTGTACCTTTCTCCTGAAGATGCGCGAGTTGTACCGCTGGGAACACGATCTCCCGTTCAGCCATGACCTGCCCAAGAGCGAGGTGGGCTCCTGGATGAACGCCCGCGAACAGCGCTGGGAGGCCATCGGCGCCAACCCATTTGAACTCCTGCCGCTGCCCGGCGGTGCCGCCGATCCCTTCGCGGTGGCTGCGGCCAATCGGCAACTGGCCCCGCACGGACTGGTCTATTCCGGCGGCTACGGCCGTTTCTGCAAACCACATTTCTTCCTTGGGCGCCTGCTGCGCGAAGAGTCGCGCGATGGCCACCGGATCTATGTCTCCTCCTGCGAATATGCACGTGACCTGGACGCGCCGCCGGGCATGATGCTGGAGGGCACACTCTTCGTGCGCACCGAGGCGCTGCGGCGCTGGCTCTGGGAGCGTTACGAGGAGTGGCGCTGGAACCGGCGCAACGAGGCCATGGGCCGCGCGGTGGCGGGCTACGGCTTCGAACAGGACACGGATTCCGCCTTGGCGGCCATGACCGAATGCGAGACCGAGAAGGTCATCCTGCACGAATTGGGCGAGGCACGGGCGGGGGAGGAACTGGGCGGGGCCTGGGAAAGTTTGTTGGGTGGCTTGCTCGGCACCCGTGGCGAAATCATGCTTCGGGCGGTGCGCGACCTGTTGGCCGATTGTCTAACCACCTTGCCCGGACTGCTGGAGCGGGGCAATGCCGCCGCCATCCATTTTTATTTCGCCAACCTGGTGGGCATGCGCCGCAAGCTGTTTCCCGCGCTCATCGCCGAGTATCGCGACTGGCTGGTATCCGGTTCCCCCAGGGGGCTGGAGCGCATCGCGGGAAAGGGATGCGAACACTGGCGCCGCCTCGCCTGCGACATGCTTGATCTGCACGTGCAGCGGGGAGACGCGGCGGGGGCGTGGATAGAACAGCTCATGGAGTCCGAGTCGGTAGGGTTGTGAATATCGGCGGGAAGCTCAGCCCGCCACGGTGGACAGGCGCGCGTCCGGCTCGCCGCGGCGGCGCCAGAGATTGGTGCTCACCTGCAGGCTGGCCTTCACCTCGGCGCGATTGACGGCGGTGATCAGGCTGGTGGCAAGGCTGCGTGCCTGGGCCGGACTCATCATGAACAGGGTGCCGTTGGCCAGTTCGACAGCGACACAATCCTTGCCCTCCGGGCCGGAGATGAGGGAAACGAATACGGCATCATTGCTGGTTTGGTTCGTGGCTTGGTTCATCTGGTACTCCCATGTGGAGGGTAACTGCCCTTCATTCAGCAGGAAACATGCCACCGGGAAACTTCCGCTGTCGTGGACGCCGAACCGTGTGTACATGGCATCTTGCCGGCTCGCCCAGCCACGCCATGGAACCAAGGACGGCAGTGCCTCGACAGCCTTGTCGGCCTTTCGTCAGAACTCGGCGGCCGTGCCAGTGGGCTAGCCCAGCCCCGCGATGATATTGACCGTCAGGGCGATGATCACGACATTGAAGAAGAACGCCAGGACGCTATGCAGCAGGGCAAAGCGGCGCAACGCCTGGTTGCCGATCTGGACATCGGAAACCTGAAAGGTCATGCCCAGGACAAAGGCGAAATAGCAGAAATCCCAGTAGTCCGGTGTGTCGGTGCCGGGAAAGCCCAGGCCCGGGACGGCCTTGGCATGGGGCCGGTAATAGTCGTGGGCATAATGCAGCGTGAACACTGTGTTCACGAACACCCACACGAGCACGATGCTGGCCACCGCGAGCGGTACCTGGAGCGGCGTTCCGCCCGCCTTCGAATGCAGTTCCAGGCTGAGTGCCACCAGGGAAGCCAGGGCCACGATCAGGCTGGTGGCGAGCACCACCCAGCGCCCTTCGTGCTGCTCCGCTGCGCGCTGACGCAGCGAGTCCACCGTGGCGCGCGCCATCATGCGATAGATCAGGGCGAGATAGGCGGCGGCCGCGGCGTCGAAGGCCAGCAACAAGGCGCGCGCCGGGTTGATCTCTTGTAGGGCCGGCAGCCAGACCGCCAGAAATAGCACGATCGCGAAGGATAATCGCGGCCTCCGCCAGATGTGGCGGGTGCGCTGACGCAGCCAGGCAGCCACCTTCATGCGTCGGTCGGATCTTGAGGGGAGACGACCTCGCCCACCAGGCCCGCCGCGAGCAATTCCCGCTTCAGATAGGCATAGAGCACCGGCGCCGCCACCAGGCCGGACAGGCCGAACAGGCTTTCCATGACGATCATGGCCAGCAGCATTTCCCAGATGCTGGCACTGATCGAGTGGCCGATGATGCGGGCGTTGAGGAAGTACTCCAGCTTGTGCACCAGTACCAGGAACGCCAGGGAGGCTGCGGCGACTTCGGGGGAGACTCCCAGGGAAATCACCACGATCACCACGTTGGAGATCAGGTTGCCCAGGACCGGCAGGAGGCCGGCACAAAAAGTGAGCAAGACCAGGGTCTTCGCCAGTGGCAGGTGAACTCCCGCGAGAGGCAGGATCAACAGCAGGTATGTCGCGGTCAGGAGGGTGTTGACCAGGGAAATGCGAACCTGGGCGAACACCACTTTCCCGAACGCGGTGGCCAATCGTTCCATGCGTTGCAGCAAGGCGGCGGCAAGGGGGCGGTAGGACGCCGGGGTGGCGAAACGGATCTGGGACAGGATCGCGCCGATCACCATGCCCCAGATCAGATGGACCGAACCGGCCACGCTTTCCAGTCCATGCCGGGACAGGGCTTCGCCGTGGGTTTTCAGGGCACTGGCCAGCGCCAGCTTCAGGGTCTCCGGCGAAGTTGGCAGATAGACCAGCACGAATGCCGGCAGGTTGAGGCGCAAACGGTCGATCACTTCGGCCATCTGCGGGAGAACCTGTGTGAGATTGATGTCGCTGGCGAAATGGTAGATCCAGCGCCCGAGCAGGATCACGCCGGCCAGTGATCCCAGCAGCGCCACGGCCAGCGCCACCGGACGCGCGCGTTCCCTCTTGACCAGGCGCGGCGGCAGGTTGGCGGCGGTCCGGGTGATCAGGCCGTGCACAAAGAAGCCGGCAAGCGCGGCGGCGGTCAACTGATGAGTCAGGATCAACAGGGATGCGGCCCAGATCAGGGCATGGCTGCTAGCTTCCGGACCACGCGAGGGGGTCATGGGATGGCCGGCAGCCTGGTTCTCAACCCGCCAACGCCAGCGCCCACAACCCGACGCCGCCGGCCGCGGCCAGACCGGCCACGACGAACAGCCAGCGCACCCGGGTCAACGCCGTGATCGAGGCCAGGGAAATGGCGATCTGAATCAGGGTCATGGCCTGGGCCTGCTTGTGGTGTGGATGCAGAGCCTGTTCGCTACGTTCGTTCGCCTTGTTCGAGGCCTCGTCCAACGCTTCCGCCTGTTTTTTGATTTCCATCTTCTCCATGGCATATTTCTCGGCCTGCGCCTTGTAGGCAGCCCTTTTGTCGGGCGTGGCCAGATCGGCGGCCAATTCCATCAGATGCCCCTTGCTGCTCTTAGACTGATAGAAGGCCCACTGGTCCGAGGCCTGGGCTTTCTTCAGCACCGCCTCGTTTTTGTAGAGCATGGCCTCGTTTTGCGAGGCGCCACCCTGGTAGCTGACGATGGCGCCAAGGGTCGACAGCACGGCGGTGAAAATGGCTACGTACTGGGCCAGACCTGGGCCGTGCTGGGCGTCATGTTCGACGGCATGCTCATGGGCGCCATGCACATGGAAATCGTGTCCGGACATAAATTCTTCCTCTAATCGGGTTATCGCGCGCAGGCCGGCGGCATGGATTTCAAGTGCGCCCGCCTGCGGACTCGGCCTGGACAGTCTGCCGCCACGACAAGACGAACAATGCAGTGCCGGCCAGGTGTGCCCCAGAAGTCACGCATCCCGGAGCGGCGCCACATTTTCTCACGGTTCAGGCGGCTTAATCAGCCGGAAAGCGGTAGGGCGGCCAACGATCTTGCGGCAAGAAAAACGAGCGCGGGGCTGGCTGGCGCCGCCGCCCGCTGGCAGATGGCCTTGTCCCACGCATGCCGCACAGGATGACCCATGCCGGCTCACGGTGTATGGGAGGTCGGCGACCGTGTGCGCGTGCGTGGCGCGCGATGGAGGGCACGAAGACCCATAGGGATGATAGGCTTCCCGGCTCCAGTCCTCACTGTGTGGTGTTAGCCCTGGGTCAAACACCCAATTCCAGCCAGTCAGCGGCGCGATCGACGCCACTTTGAAAGCGAAGCGGATAAACGAAGGTTCGATGAGAAACAAGGGATGGACGGATCACCAATCATGCTTAACCCGGTGTCTCGCTTGCATAGTGGGAACGGGACATATTCATCCTGACCAGTGGCCGCCTGCCTATGCTCGCCGCGACAGTCAGTTCTCGCAGAATCAGATCACAACCCCTGGTTGGGGCGCACCACTAGGTTTTAGGTCCGATGTCGGATTGAAGCTGAACTGGTCGACCAGACATTGGTCGGCTCTACAATGCTGCGGGTTCTGCAACTGCCAGCGCAGGCTTGACAGGAACATGAGTTCTTCCAGGACTTCGGCCGGAAATCCTTGGCGATCTCCGCGGTCGTCCAGCAACAAGCAGTTCAGATAGGCATCGATGTCACCCTCTTCCCAGCGCACAGACAGTTCTCTGGCAATTCGGGAATAGCGTTGCTCCAGGGCCGACAATTCACCCCCTGCGTTGCGACCGTCTTTGGTCGCCTCGGATTTGCAGTCGATCAGGCTGGCTAGCATGGCAGGTTAACCAAAGAGTCATCGCCCATAACCGATGCAAGCCTTGTGCCGACGACACGCAGGGTCGAGGTGCTTCTTAATCAGCAGGTTATATGAAGGCGATGTAGTGTCCTCATGGTGCCTGACTAATATTTGCCACATTTCCCATCACCTTTGACGAAATCATGACGCCATTTCCCAATCCACCGCTCTCCTGGCGAGGCATTCTCGACGATCTGCGCGGGCATCGCGGCGCCCTGATCAAGGGCAATCTGATTGCCATCATCGCGGTGGCATGCGCCGTGCCGGTGCCCTTGTTTCTGCCGGTTCTGGTGGATGAGGTGCTACTGAACAAGCCTGGCTCGTTTATCCGCCACGTCGGCGTTTTGTTTCCGCGGGAATGGCACGGGCCGGTGCTTTTCATCGCGGCGGCCCTGGCGCTGACTGTCGGCCTGCGCCTGGTGGCGATACTGCTCAATGTCTGGCAGGCACGGACCTTTTCCCTGGTGTCCAAGGAGGTGGTCTACCGCATACGCGCGCGCATGCTCGACGGACTCACCAGGATTGCCTTGTCGGAATATGAAACCCTGGGTTCAGGCCGGGTGGCATCGCATTTCGTCACAGACCTCAACGCCGTGGACACCTTCCTGGGTGCAACCATTTCCGGGATTCTTGTCGCGGTGCTTTCACTGCTTGGCGTGGCCATCGTCCTGTTATGGATGAATTGGCAATTGGCTTTGTTCATCCTTCTGCTTAATCCGTTGGTGATCGGCTTCTCGACGCGTCTGGGCAAGAAGGTGAAGGAACTCAAGCGGCGGGAAAACGCGGCCTTCGAGGTGTTCCAGGAAGCACTGACCGAGACACTGGATGCACTGAACCAGATTCGCGCCATGAACCGGGAAAAGCATTATCTGGAGCGAGTCACGGAAAAAGCCGCCAACATCCGTACCCATGCAGCCGCCTATGCCTGGAAATCGGATGCGATGAATCGGGTGTCTTTTTTCGTGTTCCTCGCCGGATTCGACGCCTTCCGCGCCGGGGCCATGCTGATGGTGGTTTTTTCCGGTCTATCCATCGGCCAGATGCTGGCGGTATTCGGCTACCTCTGGTTCATGATGTCTCCGGTGCAGGAGATCATCAACATCCAGTATTCCTGGTACGCGGCCAACGCGGCTCTCGCCCGGATCAATGGCCTGCTCGACCTGAAACAGGTCGATGACGAAGGCGCTGGCGCCGACCCATTTCTGGGAAAGGAAACCGTGGGCCTTGCCTTGCAAGCCGCTAGCTTCGCCTACGGCGATGGCGACAGCATACTTGACGGCGTCGATCTTGCCGTCGCGGCGGGTGAGAAGGTTGCACTGGTGGGAGCTTCCGGCGGTGGAAAATCCACATTGGTGCAGGCACTGCTTGGCCTTTATCCGCTCAAATCCGGGAAGATCTGCTACGGCGGGGCTGCGGTCGGCGATATTGGCTGGCCGCGGATTCGCGAACATGTCGGTGTGGTCCTGCAGCATCCGGTTCTGTTCAATTCCACCGTGCGGGAGAACTTGACGCTGGGCCGAGCACTGCCCGACGGCGACATTTGGCAAGCGTTGGAGATAGCCCAGATGAGGGAATTGGTCACCGAATTTCCCGCCGGACTGGATGCGCTGATCGGGAAAAATGGTGTGCGTTTGTCCGGTGGACAGCGCCAGCGTTTGGCGATTGCCCGCATGGTCCTGGCGAAACCGAGCGTGGTCATCCTTGACGAAGCTACCTCTGCGCTCGACAGCGATACGGAACGCCACTTGCATGAAGCCTTGGCTGGATTCCTCAATCACCGCACCACGTTGATTATTGCCCACCGCCTGTCCGCGGTGCGCCAGGCTGACCGCATTCTGGTGTTCGAGAACGGCCGGGTTGTGGAGTCGGGAGATCATGCCAGCCTGATGTCGCGGGGTGGGCTGTACCACAAGCTTTATGCTCATGCCTGAGCTATTGAGCTGATGTTTCACGTGAAACATCAGCGCGCGCTGGCGTAGAATGCGAGTCCGTCGCCCGCCGGGCGACCGCAGGAACTTCTCAGCACATGCTTTATCCCG
>CAIXFP010000792.1 GCA_903918705.1 uncultured Pseudomonadota bacterium | reverse complement strand
TATCAGCACTGGGCCAACGAGGTGCTGTTCAACTCGCTGGACCATCTCCAGGCGGAGGTCATCTCCGGCGACCAGGGGCTGTTCTTCAACAGCATCCACCACACCCTCGATCATCTGCTGCTGGTCAGCCAGGTCTGGCTGGCGCGCCTCCAGGGCGGCAGCCTGGAAGCGAACTACCGGGTGATCAACCACCCCGATTTCCGCGAGCTGAAACAGTCGTTGCGACGCGAGACCCGCAAGCTGCAAGCCTGGCTGGAAGCGCAACCGGAGAGTTTCTTCGAGGCGGAAATCCGTTACGCCGGCAGCGACGGCAAGCCGCGCACCATGTGGGCGCGGGAAGCGCTGACCCATCTGTTCACCCATTACGCCCATCATCGCGGCCAGATATCCGCCGTCATCACCCGGGTCGGCGGCCCCAGCCCGGAAATGGATTTCGTCTATTACCGGCGCGAGATGGACAAGGTGCTCAGCGAGGTGGGCGACCCACGGGCCGCGTAGGAGGGCCGGGACGGGCTGCGCAAGTCATCGCGGCGGGGGCAGGGACGCTCGCACCGGCATGGCCAGCAGCGGTTCGATCAGACTCTCCAGTCGGCCGCCGTGCACCTGGCCGGCGATGCGTTGCCGGATCATGCCGTCGCGGTCCACCACGAAGGACACGGGCACCCGATCCACCCCGCCGAAAGCCTGTAAAACGGCCGCGTTCGCCAGAGGCGCCGCGAAGGTATAACCCTCCGCGCGCATGAAGGCATCCACCTCGGCCTGGGTTTTATCCAGGCTGTAGGCGACAATCTCGAATCCTCTGGCCCGGTTGGCCTGGTAGAACGCCTGCATCGCCGGCATTTCATGGCGGCAGTAGGGACACCAGGTACCCCAGAAGTTCACCAGCAACACCTTGCCGCGCAGGTCGGACAGATTCTTGCCCGCCAGGATCGGCACTTCCGGCGCCGGTTTGTACTGCTCCGTCACCCAGGCCGGCGGGCGGAACCAGAAGTAGACAATCAGGCCCAGCAGAATCAGCGTCACCGGGCTGGGCTTTAGTTTTTTAAGGATTTCTTGCCGTGTCATCGTCCAACTCCGATCGTCCCAAAATCTCGCTCAAGCGCCCTGCCGCGACCCCGTCCGAGCCCGCCACGCCGTCCAAGTTCCGCCCCAAACTGGGCGACCGCCGCGCCGCCAAGCCACGCCCGGCCAAACCGGCCGAGTCCACGCAGGATAAACCGGTGACCAAGTCGCGCAAGCAGCGTCCCATACCCCCTCCCTCCTCGGGGGAGGCAGCGTCATCGAAGATGGGTCAAGGAGAGGGAGCACGGCCCAATTCCAGCGCATCCCGTGACCAGGCGTCGCATCCGCACCCCCGGCCTCTCCCCCGCGGGGGAAGGGAGAACGCCCCGCGCCAGCGCTTTTTCGTCTCCTGCCCGCGCGGCCTGGAAGACGAATTGGCACAGGAACTGGCGAAGATCGGCGCCGGCGACCAGTTGCCGGCACGGGGCGGCGTCACCTTCCTGGGCGACATCCCCCTGGCCTGGAAGGTGAACCTGTGGAGCCGCCTGGGCATCCGCGTGCTCTGGCAGGTGGGTGAAGGCCATTACCGCACCGAGGACGATCTCTACGAAGCCGCCATGGCCATCCACTGGCCGGGCCTGTTCGACGTCTCGAAGAGCATCGCCGTCACCACCGTGGGCAAATCCAGCCCGCTGAAGAGCCTCAACTTCGTCACCCTGCGCATCAAGGACGCGGTGTGCGACCGCTTCCGCGCCGCCGTCGGCGAGCGACCCAGCGTGGAGACGCGGGATCCCCAGGTGCCCATCACCCTGTTCCTCTCCGAAGAGCGCTACACCCTCTACCTGGACCTCTCCGGCGCGCCCCTGAACCGGCGCGGCTACCGGGTGGAGGCGGCGGCCGCCCCCCTCAACGAGAACCTGGCCGCCGGCCTGCTGAAACTGGCCGGCTGGACCCCCGAAATGCCGCTCTACGACCCTATGATGGGCGGCGGCACCATCCTGCTGGAGGCGGCCTTGATGGCGCTGAACGTGGCCCCCGGACTGAAGCGCCACTTCGCCTTCGAGAATCTGGCCAGCTTCGACATGATCGAGTGGCAGCGCCTGCGCAAGAACGCCCAGGCCGAGGCCCAGGATGCACGCCCGCTGCCCATCTTCGGTTCCGACATCGATCCGCTGATGGTGCGCGCCGCCGGACTCAACCTGAAGGCCGCCGGGGTGTTCGACTGCGTGCGCCTGATGGAAGCCGATTTCCTCAATGTGGACCCTCCGCTGCCCGAGGGACTCATCGTCAGCAACCCGCCCTATGGCGTGCGCCTGGGCCAGGAAGATGACCTGATCGCCTTCTACCGCGCGGTGGGCGACAACCTGAAGCAGCACTTTCCCGGCTGGACCGCCTGCATGATTTCCGGCGACCCGGAGTTTCCCCGGAATATCGGCCTTAGCGCCAACCGCCGCACCCCGTTGTTCAACGGGCCGCTGGAATGCCGGCTATACGAATACCGCCTGGTGGCGGGGAGCAACCGCTAGGTGGCGCGGATGGACGTGCCGCAATGATTTGTCCACCGCCGCATCGGGCGCCGGTGGGATCTCCCGCCGGCGCCGGCTACGTGGCGTCCCGCTGCCCTATTGCGCGGGCTGCGGCAAGGGCAGCGTCTTGAACAGGTCGGCCGGATTGAACGGAAGCGTAGCGCCGGCGGCGGGCTGAGTCAGGAAACTGCCCCAGGGCCCATAGTTGGCGGGATTCACGGCCGTAAACGCCCAGCTCGGATACAGGCCAGGATTCAGGGGCGTGGTCGCGGCGCTCAGCACGGGAGGACTCATGGGCGAGGTCAGCCACTTCATATACAGGGACGGATTGAGCATCTGCATGCCCTGATTCCATAGCTGCGGATTGACCGGCAATGTGGCCCAGTTCATATAAGTGGTGGGGTTCAGCGCCGGGGCCATCATGGACGTATAAAAACTCGGACTCATGGCCGATTGCAGCCAGCGCAGGTACACCGCCGGGTCGGTCATGCGCTGATAGGCTTGCAGCGAGACCGGGTTCATGACCTGGGACGCGGTGCGGGCATAGCTGCCGGGCTCCATGCCGAGCTGCATCAGGCCGAGATAAGTGGCCGGGCTCGTCATCGCGTTGGTCCATTGGGCAAACGCGGCAGGATTGCCGGCAAGGCCCGGATAGGTTGCGGGATTGGTGTTCGCCAAGGCGGTCTCTTGCGGCGCGGCGGCGGGGGGAGCGGCGGGTTCGTCGGCTTGGGCAAGGCCGGCCAAAGCGAGCATGGCGACTGACAACGCTATGAGTTTCATGGTGGATTCCTGGTGAGATGGGTGAAGGGGGGACTGCTCGCGTTCATCTTAGGTGTTGGTCGGTGAAGATGAGCGCGGGGGCGGCAAACAACCGGACCCGGGGACCCATTGTTGTTCCATCGCAACAACGCCGAGCGACCCCATCACTCCATTCCCAGCCGCTCC
>CAIXFP010000791.1 GCA_903918705.1 uncultured Pseudomonadota bacterium | reverse complement strand
GTCGGGATATCCCAAGTGCTGCCTGTAGTTGTTGCCGCCCTGGAACCCTCAGCCAGCCTGGTGTGTATCGAGCAACCCGAACTTCACATTCACCCCGCCATCCAGGTCGGTCTGGGCGACTTGTTCATCGAGGGCGCTCTGAAGAAAGGCACCCAGTTCCTGATCGAGACCCACAGCGAACACCTCATCCTCCGCCTGCTGCGCCGGGTAAGAGAAACCACCGATGGCGAACTGCCGCCTGGCCTGCCGGAAGTGAAACCTGAACATATCGGCGTGCTGTATGTGGACAACAGCGAGGGCGGGATGCGGATTACGCAGCTTCCCATCGACGAGACGGGTGAATTCACTGTGCGTTGGCCGAAAGGCTTTTTCGTGGAACGCGGCGAGGAGTTGTTCTGATGCTGAAGGAATTCGCACTGGAACCGGAAGCGATTGCCACCTGGGCCAGCTTCAAGGATTTCATCGACAAGTTCGGGGTGTCTAAGGGGCGGGTGATCGCGGCCTTTCCCCGCAAATGGCGGCAGGCGGTATTGCGGGCCGCCCAGGCAAAAGCGCGGGACGTGGAATGTGCACGTATCGAGGAGAAGTTGCGCCGACTAGAAGGGCTGGTTCTCTTTGACCGGGGCCGTCCGAGTGGTGATGGCGCCTTGCCCTGGCTGGATCGTGCATTGCTGGAGCATGGCCGTTTGCCATTTGACGGCATCATCGTCCCGACAAGGCAGAATCCTCATCCCGTTGTGCTGACCACTGAAGAAGTGGATGACGATCCCCCGCTGTTTCATGCCACAGGGCAGAAGCACATCCAGCGCACGGCGGATGAGATTGTGGGCTGTGTGGCATTGCTGGTTTCCTGCGCCCACACCATCAAGTTGGTGGACCCACACTTCAGGGCGAATGAACCACGCTGGAGGCGTCCTCTACTGCGCTTGCTCAAGTTACTACGTGACCAGGGGCGGACTGGCGTTTCTATTGAGGTGCATCGAGCCGATAACGCGCTGCCCACAAACATCCGCAGTTATTTCGAGTCAACGATCCCCGGCATCTTGCCGCCGGATGTGGGCTTGAGCGTGTTCCTGCACGCCGAGAAAAACATGCATAACCGCTTCATCCTGACAGACAGAGGTGGCGCCTCTTTCCAGACTGGCCTGGATGACAACGTAGAGGGTAAATCCAGCGATGAAGACATGGTCGTGCTGCTTGAGCCGCACACATTCGATTATGAGTGGGGCGTGTACTCCGGACAGTCCGCATTCCTGACCTATCCGGCACCAGCAATCCAACCATGACCACCCTCCGCCTCTTCGCCCCCGGCACCCTCCCCATCCACCCCACCACGGCCTGGTATCTCGCCGACCTGGGCGAGTTTCGCGGCAAGCAGGAGCTTTACACCCGGCAGTCGCCGCAGCGCCTGAAAGCCCTACGCGAGCATGCGCTGATCGAGAGCGCGGTTTCTAGCAACCGCATCGAAGGGGTGTCCATCGAACCGGCGCGGGTACGCGATGTGTTGGTGGCGGCCAGGCCCTTATTCCGCGACCGGGACGAGGAGGAAGTGCGCGGTTATCGCGATGCCCTGGCCTGGATACACCAGGCGGTGCCGCCCCTCGATGCGGCCACGGTGCTGCGTCTGCATGCACTGGCACGGGGCGAGATTTGGGACGCGGGGCGCTACAAGGAGAAGGACGGCGACATCATCGAGCGCTATCCGGATGGCCGTGAGCGGGTGCGTTTTCACACTGTGCCAGCGGCGGAAACACCGACACACATGGCGGCGTTGCTGGCTGACTGGCAACGTTGCCTGGACGAAAGTTGGGTGCATCCACTCATCGCCCTGGCGGCGTTCAACCTGGATTTTCTTTGCATCCATCCGTTCCGCGATGGCAACGGGCGCGTGTCTCGCCTGCTGTGGTTGCTCCAGAGCTATCAATCGGGCTACGAGGTGGGCCGCTATG
>CAIXFP010000790.1 GCA_903918705.1 uncultured Pseudomonadota bacterium | reverse complement strand
GGCTACGCCCCCGAGATGGCCTATTTCGAGTGCCTCCACGAACTCAAGCTGATCGTCGACCTGATCTACGAAGGCGGCATCGCCAACATGAACTATTCCATCTCCAACAACGCGGAATATGGCGAGTACGTGACCGGCCCCGCCGTCATCAACGAGCAGTCCCGTGCCGCCATGCGGCAGGCCCTGAAGAACATCCAGACCGGTGACTACGCCAAGCGCTTCATCCTCGAGGGCAAGACCAACTACCCCGAGATGACCGCCCGCCGCCGCCTCAACGCCGAGCATCCCATCGAGATCGTCGGCGAGAAGCTGCGCGACATGATGCCCTGGATCAAGGCCAACAAGCTGGTCGACAAGACGCGCAATTGATCGCGCAGGTCGGGTTAGCGGCAGCGTGACCCGACGCTACGGCGTGAAGTCGGGTTACGGCTTCGCCTAACCCGACCTACGGATAAACAATTATGTGTATCGGCGTCGCCCCTCCCGCCAAAGCCCCCTGGCCGCATCCTCTCATCGCGCGTGAGGGGTGGCCATTTCTGGCCATTTCCTTCATCGTTTCCCTGGCCGTCAATGCACTGGCGGGCTGGCTGTGGGCGTTGCCACTGTGGATCATCGCGCTTTTTGTGCTTCAGTTTTTTCGCGACCCGGCGAGCCACGCTCCGGTTGGCGAAGGCCTGGTGCTGTCGCCGGCCGATGGCCGCATTGTCGCGGTGGAAGAGACCGACGATCCCTGGCTCAAGCGCCGGGCGCTCAAGATCAGCGTGTTCATGAACGTCTTCAACGTCCACTCCAACCGCGCACCGGTGGACGGCGAGGTGAAGGAGCGCTGGTATAACCCGGGCAAGTTCGTCAATGCCGATCTGGCCAAGGCTTCCACAGAGAATGAGCGCAATGCGGTCTGGTTCCGCACCCGGGACGGCAAGGATGTCACCTGCGTCCAGGTGGCCGGTCTCATCGCCCGCCGCATCCTCTGTTATGTCGAACCCGGCGCCAGCCTGCAACGCGGGGAACGCTACGGCTTTATCCGCTTCGGTTCGCGCGTGGATGTCTACCTGCCTACGGACGCGCGCCCGCGCGTGGCCCTGGGCGACAAGGTCAGCGCTTCCAGCGATGTATTGGCGCAACTTTGAATATGGATGAACGTGACGCCGGTTCCGTCGCCGAACCGGAAACTCCCGACGAAGAACTCAGCGCCAAGCCGCGCCGGCGCGGCATCTTCCTGCTGCCCAATCTGTTCACCACCGGCGCCCTGTTTGCCGGTTTCTATTCCATCGTCCAGGCCATGAACGGCCGCTTCGAAGAGGCCGCCATCGCCATCTTCGTGGCGATGATCCTGGACGGGCTCGACGGGCGAGTGGCGCGCCTGACCAACACCCAGAGCGCGTTTGGAGCCGAGTACGACTCCCTTTCCGACATGGTGTCGTTCGGCGTGGCGCCGGCCCTGGTCATGTACAGCTTCGCCCTGAAGGGCATGGGCAAGCTGGGCTGGATCGCGGCCTTCGTCTACTGTGCCGGCGCCGCACTGCGTCTGGCGCGCTTCAACACCATGCACGGGGTGCAGGACAAGCGCTGGTTCCAGGGCCTGCCCAGCCCGGCGGCGGCCACCCTGGTGGCCGGCCTGGTCTGGGTCATGGTGGACAACCACATCATTGGCCTGGACGTACATTGGCTGGCCTGGGCGCTGACCCTGTTTGCCGGCATCAGCATGGTGACCAACCTGCGCTTTTACAGCGGCAAGGACATCAACCTGAAACGCAGTGTGCCGTTCATCGTCATCGTGCTGATCGCCTTGTCGATCTCCCTGGTGGCCATCGATCCGCCCATCGTGCTGCTCCTGCTCCTGGTGGGCTACGGCCTCTCTGGGTACGTTATCTGGGTCAAGCGGCGGTTGAGCCAACGCCACGTGTAGCGCCGGCGCCTCGCCGGCTTAGTGGGCCTGATCAGAGATC
>CAIXFP010000789.1 GCA_903918705.1 uncultured Pseudomonadota bacterium | reverse complement strand
CTTCCACGGTCATGATGTTGAGCGCGGAATGGTCGAGCCGGGACAAGGCGGCGTAGAGCGTGGTGGTCTTGCCCGAGCCGGTGGGTCCGGTGACCAGGAGGATGCCGTGGGGCTCGCCGATCAGGCGGTCCATTTGCGTGAGCACTTCGCCGTTCATGCCCAGGCGCTCCAGTTGCAGGCGCTCGGCGTCCTTGGCCAGCAGGCGCAGCACCACCCGCTCGCCGTGGCCGGTGGGCAGGGTGGAGACGCGCACGTCGATGTGCTGGCCGCCCAAGCGGATGGCGATGCGGCCGTCCTGGGGCAAACGCTTCTCGGCGATGTCCAGGTCCGCCATCACCTTGATGCGGGAGGCCAGGGCGGCGTGCAGGGCGCGCGGCGGCTCGAACACGTCCTTCAACACGCCGTCGACGCGGAAGCGCACCAGGGAGCGGTTCTCGAAGGGCTCGATGTGGATGTCCGAGGTGCCCTCGCGCAGGGCCTGCATGAACACCAGGTTGATCAGCTTGATGATGGGCGCGTCGTCGTCGGCTTCCAGCAAGTCCTGGATGCGCCGGCTGTCCTGCATCAGGCTGGACAGTTCCGCCTCCTCGCCCAGTCCGTCGAACAGGCCGCTGGAATCCTCCCCCTCGGCGTAGCTGGCGGAGAGGGCGGCGGCGAATTCGTCCGCCGGCAGCAGGGTCACCGACAAAGGCAGGCCGTAATGGCGTCGCAGTTCGGCCAGGGCTTCCGGCCGCGTGTCGGGGCGCACCGTGACGTTCAGGCCGCCCTGGGCGTCGGGTACGGCGAGGACGCCGGCCGCGCGGGCAAAGGCGTAGGGGAGGCGCTTCACGCTGCGGCCACCGGGTTACTTCGCCGCCGGCGCGGCAAAGTCCGGCAGCGTGGTGACGGGCACGTCCGGCAGCATGACCTTGTGGGGCGGCGTCAGGCTCTTCTGCACGCCGACGATGTAGTTGTAGCGCGGGTCGGTCACCGCGGCCGCGTCCGCCGCGTCGCGGATGATCTTGGGCCGCAGGAAGATCATCAGATTGGTCTTGTTGTGGCTGCGGTTGCTGTAGCGGAACAACTGGCCCAGCCAGGGGATGTCGCCCAGCAGGGGCACCTTGTCCTGGCTGTCCTGCACCTGGTCCTCGATGAGGCCGCCCAGCACCACGATCTTGCCGTCATCGATCAGCACCGTGGTGTCGAGGGAGCGCTTGTTGGTGGCCGCCAGGACGCCGCCGGTGCCCTGGACGCTGGAGACTTCCTCGTTGATCACCAGGCGCACCGTGCCGCCCTCGCTGATCTGCGGCTTCACCTTGAGGATCAGGCCCACGTCCTTGCGCTCGATGGTGGTGAAGGGGGAGGCGCTGGTGCCGGAGCTGATGGAATAGGAGCCGGTCTGGAAGGGCACGTTGGAACCCACGGAAATCTTCGCCTCCTCGTTGTCCAGGGTCAGGATGCTGGGAGTGGAGAGGATGTTGGCGTTGGCGTCGTTTTCCAGGGCGGTGGCGAGGACGCCGAGGCTGTAGACCTGGGTGGCGGCTGTCGTGACGATGTTGTAGACCGGGTTGCCGCTCGCGTCGACGTTGCCTGTAGGTGTCTGCGTCGTCGTGGCCGGGACAACGGTCTTCAGTCCTCCTCCCAGGCCGATGTTGAAGCCCTGGGTGGCGCCGGCCAAGGCGCTGGTCGGGTTGGCGGACAGAGTGCCGATGTTGTTGCTGCCGCTGTTGCCGAAGCCGACGATGCCGTGGGAACCCACGTGCATCCACTGGATGCCGAACTGGGACGCCTTGTCCGCCGACACCTCGGCGATCAGGGCCTCGATCAGCACCTGGGCGCGGCGCACGTCCAGCTTGTCCACCACCGCCTTGACGTTGTTGAACACCGCTTCCGGCGCCGTGATGATCAGGGCGTTGCTGGCCGCGTCGGCCTGGATCATGCCGGGGCCGCCGCTGTCCTGGGAACTGGCCCGGCTCACCGGCTGCGTCGCGGCAGTCGGGTTGGCCGCCTGGCTTGTCGGCTGGCTGTTCGCCTGGCTCAGGGCCGAGGTGTCCGCGTTGAGGATGTTGCGCAAAGTCTTGGCCACGTCCACCGCCTGGGCGTTCTTCAGGTAGAGCACGTGCACGTTGCCCGCCACCTGGGTGGGCACGTCGAGGATGGCCACCAGGTTCTGCACCTTGCCCACCAGGCTGCGGTCGCGCCCGCGCACGATGAGGCTGTTGGAACGGTCGTCCACCGCCACCTGGGGCGGCTCCACCACGCTGCCGGCCTGGCCCGCCGTGGTGGTGAACACCCGGCTCACCAGGCCGGCGATGTTCTGGGCGGAGGCGTAGCGCAGCGGGATGATGACCGGCTCGTCGGCGCTGGGCACGTCCAGGTTTTCGATGACCTGGCCCAGGCGCGCCAGGTTGTCGGCGTAATCCGTCACCAGCAGGGTGTTGGCGCCACTGTCGGCGCTGATGGCGCTGTTGGCGCCCACCAGGGGGCGCAGCACCGTCAGAAGCTGGCTGGCCGACTCGTGGCGCAGGGGGAACACCCGGGTGCTCATCTCGCCGCCGGTCTTGTTGTGGTGGTTCTTGCCGGAAGTGGGCGTGGCGTAGAACTTGGCGTCGGGCTCGGGCAGGATGCGCACCACGCCATCCGCCTGGACCGCCGCGAAGCCCTGCATGCGCAGGGCGGCCAGCAGGATGTCATAGGCGACCGCCGGGTCCACCGGACGCGGCGAGGTGATGTTGATGGTGCCCTTGACCCGCGGGTCCACCACGAAGGTGCGCTTGGTCATCTCGCTCATGGCCTTGATCACCGAGCCGATGTCGGCATTGACGAAGTTCAGGGTGATCCAGCCCGCGGGCGCTTCCTTCGCCTGGGTGTTTCCCGTCGCGGCCAGGCCGGCGGCCAGGAGCAGGGCAAAACACCAGTTTCGGGTGGTCCTCATCATTCATCTCCCTGTAGGCGGACCCGACCGAATTTGTGGCGGGCTCCGGGGTAAGCTTCGTGGTACGGGGCCGGGCCGGGGGCGGCCAGCGTGGGCGTCGGCTCGGGGGCCGGGGCGGCCGGGATG
>CAIXFP010000788.1 GCA_903918705.1 uncultured Pseudomonadota bacterium | reverse complement strand
GGATCGAGGAGATGGATTGAACAAGGCACTGCTCATCCTGGCCTGCACCCTGGCGGCGCCCGCCGTCCAGGCCGAAAGCATCGGCTTCAAGGGCGTGGCCCTCGGTTCACCCCTGGCCCGCGTCGCCAGCGACCCGCGTTATGCCTGCAACGCGGTCAACACGCCGCAGGGCGACACCCTTTGCAGTCTGCGCCCCAACGAGGTGGAAACCATCGCCGGCGCCCCCATCACGACGCTGTTCTATTTCTACGATCTGGGCAGCCTGACCGGTATTCAGATCAGCATCGCGGAAAAGAACTACCAACGGGTGGTGGAGGCCCTCGCCGCCAAATACGGCGCCGGCAAGGTGAGCGTCGCGAAGGTGAAAAATCTCAACGGCAAGGAATTCGAGGACCGCGGCTATCGCTGGCAGCGCGGTGACGACAGCATCCAGGCGCAACGCTATGCCGGCCGGCTCGACTTGTCGCTGATCCGCTTCGGCGACGACCAGGCTCCCCGCCGTATCCAGCAGCGCCGGGCCGCCGCCAGGGATCCGAAACAGGATTTGTAGCGTCCCGGCCTACCCGCCCGATTGCCGCCGCAAGGGTCGAAACGGCCGCCCCTCCTCGCGCAGGAAACGGGTGAAGAACTCGAACAGCACCAGGCGCGTGGTCTGCACGTAGACCAGCAGGCCTTCCAGCACCAGGCTGAACAGGTTGCCCACGATCAGGGCCAGCGCCACCGCCAGGGGATGCGTGAAGGCATGGGCCAGGGTCATGATGGCCAGGGACAAGGCCGCGTGGCCCAGGGCGAAGGCGCCGACCCGGGCGAAGGAGAGGGTGTTCATCGCCAGTTCGAAGGTCGCCAGCAGCAGATTTCCCAAGGCGGCGGGCAGGGCGTGGCGGTCCCGGGTCAGCACCAGGGTGCCCAGGAAATACTGCAACAGGCCCAATCCCGCCAGCCAGAGCGCCGCCGGCAGGAACCAGCCCAGCAAGGCGGCCGCGTAGATCAGCAGGAGGGCGCCATCGAGCCAGACCCAGGCACGCAGTTCGCCGCGCCAGGCCGCCGCCAGGCCGGAGAAGGCCAGGCCCAGGAGCATCAGCAGCGCGCCGAAGATCAGGGGCACGGCCAACACTTCCAGGGGATGATCCAGCGATTTCCACCAGAGGGCGGGAATGCGGTTGTCGAAGCCGAAAATGTCGCCGAACAGCAGGCCAAAGCACATGGCGGAGAGGCCGCAGGGCAGGAGAAAGCGGAACTGGGGCCAGCGTTTCCAGGCGGCCGCCGCGCCCAGGGCCAGGACCAGGCCGTGGCCCACGTCCGGGAACATGTAGCCGAACAGCAGGGGTACCACCAGGGCCAGCAGGCCGCTCGGATCCACTTCCGTTCCCACCGGGGTGCCCCACATGGCCAGGAGGGGCTGGAATGGGCGCGTCCACCAGGTATCCAGCAGGGCCACCGGCGTGGCCGCCGCCGCGGGGGGCTCGGGAAACCGCACCATGGCGGAGATGCCCGCCTCGTTCAGGACCTGTTGCAGGCGTTGCGGGTCGCTACAGGTGGTCCAGCCGGTGACGTGGCAGAGCTTGCGCTCGCCCAGGGTGTGGGCCGCGTGTTCCAGGTACCAGCGCAGGGTGTCGGCGTTGGCGCGGGCCGCCGCCATCTCCGGGTCCTTGCGCAGGGCGCGCAGTTGGCCGTCGAGTTCGGCGATGCGGTGGGTTTTCAGGGCCAGTTGCGCCAGCAGCAGGTATTTCTGTTGCGCATGGTCGCCGGTCAGCCAGACTGGAATGGCCACCTGTTCACACTCCGCATCCACTACCAGGCGGCTGACCAGATCGCGTTGCTCGGGCGCGCCGACGAAATAGAGGAACACATGTTGCGGACCATGGGCCACCCGCTCCACCACGCCTTGCAGTTCCGGTGCGAGTTCGCGGCCATGGGGACAGACGAACAGGCATTTGCAGAGGAAGCGGGTTTCCCGGAACACCCCCTCCAGGTCGATCCCGGCCGGGTGCATCGCCTCCAGGCACTCCGCCAGGAGAACCAGGTAGTCGTGCTCGGTGCGCAGTTGCGCCAGGTGTTCCCGCAGGTAGTCGATGCGCGCGCTCCACTGGCGCAGGCGATGCAGGGCCTGGTTGGCGATGTGGGTGGCATCGCCCACCAGGGTGGTGGGGTGATCCACTCCGGCGGGCAGTTCGTCGGCATGGTCCGCCGCCAGGTTGGAAAAGCGTTCGAGGAAAAAGCGCAGGCGCTCCAGGTCCGCCATCTCCTCCAGGCGCGGGTCCAGTTCCAGTTGCACCACGCCGGTATCCGCCAGCACGCCGGTGGCGCGCACCGTCTGGTCACGCGGGACGTAGGTCTCGAACCATTTCGCCTGGGCGGGCCGCAGCGCCAATTCAATCTCCTCGCGTATGCGGGGGCCGACCCCGCCGGGGAATCAGGGCTCCTCCGGCGCATCCGGGGAAGCCCGGTCGTCGCCCGTGTGCAGGGGAAAGCGTAGCGTGAATTGGCTGCCCAGCCCCGGGCGGCTGGCCACGACGATATCGCCGCCCAGTTCCTGGACATAGGATTTGCATTCATAGGCGCCGATGCCCATGCCGGTGCCCTTGGTGGAATCGAACGGCCGGAACAGGCGTTCGCGGATGAAGGCGTCATCCATGCCGCAGCCGCTGTCGGCCACCACGATCTCAGCCCAGTCGCCCTGGCGATCGAGGCTGACGCCGACCCGTCCGGTGTAGGGCGTGGCCTCGATGGCGTTCTGCACGATGTGGCCCACCACTCGGGTAAGTTTTTCCCGTTCCGCCCGCACCTGCAGATCCGGGCTGCGGATCTCCAGGGTGGGCTTCAGGCTGAAGGCGTTTTTGGAGCGGATGACCTCCCGCAGCAACTCGCTCAGTTCCACGGAGCTGTTGCCGGCCGGCTCCGGCTTGTCGCGCAGCTTGATCAGCATGCGGTTCATGCGGGCCACCGAACTCTCGATGGTGGCCAGCATGTCCTCCTGGAATTCGGGCTTGTGCTTGTGGCGTTCCGCATTGGCCAGCAGCAGGGTCAGCTGCGCCACCAGGTTCTTGATGTCGTGCACCACGAAGGCGGCGGCCCGGTTGAAGGACTCGAACTGGCGCGCCACGGTCAGAGCTTCCGCGGCCCGGGCCTGGGCGAGGTGGGCGCTGGCCTGGCGCGCGGCGGTCTTGAGCAGGTCGCTGACTTCCCAATCGAAGGTGACCTTGCCCAGGGAGTCCGCCAGCACCATGACGCCGATCAGCTTTTCATGCCAGAAGAGCGGGATCACCAGCCAGGCGCGCGGCTCGCCCGCCAGCCAGGCGGGTAAAGTGGCTTCCCCCAGGAGGTCCGGCTGGTCCTCGCATTCATGCAGGTCGAGCACCCAGCGGCTGGTTTCCAGGAAACGGGCAAAAGGATGTTCGCTGGTGAACTGGCCATCCAGATCCGACCAGTTCCAGTGGGCACAGCGGCGATAGTGGCCGTCGTCCTGCTTCAGCCAGAGGGCGGCGGCCGGACTTTCCACCAGGCCTGCCATGGCCTCCAGGCTGCGCTCGTGCAACCGCGCGCCGGGGTCGCCCGCGGTCAGCAAGGCGGTGAAGCGCAGCCATTCTTCCCGGTAGTCGTAGCGGTAGTGGAAGAAGTGTTTGGACAGGAACACGCGCAGGCGGGCGCGGGCGACACCGGAAAACACCGTGACCAGAAGCAGGGCTATGGCGCCGAACAGGAAAACGGTCTGCAGCAGCGAGCCCCAGTCGCCGCCGACGATGCGCAGGTAATACCCGGCCGCCGCCATGAGCATGAGATAGATGCCCGCGCCCACCAGGGCCACGGAGTGGAAGGCCATGCGATGCGAGATGCCCAGAGGCCGGTTGTCCGGGTTGCGCCGCAACGAGATGCCCAGCAGCGGCACCAGCAGGGCGTTGATCGCGCCGCGTGCGGCCCAGGTGTCCGCCGACACCCCCGCGAACAGCATGGCTTCGGAATAAAGGTAAAAGTCGTAGGCGAACATGCCGCCCAGGGCCAGGCAGAGAAACTTGATGCCCCAGCGTTCCTGCGGCCTGGCGTTGCGGTAGAACTGCTCCACCAGCACCATGCCGAGCACGGACATCAGGTTGGGGATCAGGACGTAGGCCAGGAGGCCGCTGAGGCGGCCCGGCCAGAGCAGCGCGACGCACTGGGCGAGGGATGCCAGCACGGCGATGAACACGAGAATCTGGCCCAGTCCGGTCAATCCCGGGGAATCGAAGTCCTCCCGTCCGCGCAAGAGCCGGATCCCCCCCCAGAGAAACCAGAGCCAGGCCAGGTCGCGCGCCATTTCCAGCAGCGCCACCAGTTCCCGGCCGCTGTCGATCCAGGCGAACAGGGCGGCGAATAACGCCCAGACAGCGGAGATCGCCGCGGGTCGCCACAGGCGTGGTTGCGAGGTCGCGACGCGCCGACTGGTCAGGGCGAGGGCGGCGAAAGCCACGGCGCCCAGGCCGTAGCTCGCACTGACGGCCAGCATCAGCGTACCCCTTGGCCCAGGACCACGACCTGAACGGTCTGGAGCAGGATCATGAGGTCGAGAAACAGGCTGTGGTTTTTCACGTAGTAGAGGTCGTACTGGAGCTTGGCCATGGCATCTTCCACGCTCGCCCCATAGCTGAACTTGACCTGCGCCCAACCGGTGATGCCGGGCTTTACGCTGTGGCGGGCGTGGAAGAACGGGAGCTGCGCCGCCAGTTCAGCGACGAAATAGGGCCGTTCCGGGCGCGGCCCGACGAAGCTCATGTGGCCCAAAAACACATTGATGGTCTGGGGCAGTTCATCGATGCGCAAGCGCCGGATCAGGCGGCCGACGCGAGTGGTGCGGTCGTCGTTGTGGGCCGCCCACACCGGCCGGCCATCCTTTTCGGCATCGGTGAGCATGCTGCGAAATTTGAAGATGGTGAACGGCTTGCCGTACTGCCCCACCCGTTCCTGGGTGTAGAACACCGGGCCCCGGCTCTCCAGGCGGATCAAGGCGGCGGTCACCAGCATCAGCGGCAGGGTGAACAGGAGCAGCCCCGCGCTGACCACCACGTCGAACAGGCGCTTGACCACGTCGCGGGCGATACCCTGGCTGAAGCCGTCGGAAAAGATCATCCAGCTGGCGTTGATCGCCTCCAGGGGCAGGATGCCGGTCTGGCGTTCGAAGAAGGCCGGCAGGTCGAGCACGCCCACGCCGCGCAGCTTGCATTCCAGCAATTCCGTGACCGGCAGGCCACCGCCCCGCCGTTCCCGGATGGCGACCACGATTTCATCGATGCCGCGGCTCTCCACCAGATCACTGATGCTGCCGTTCTCCGTCAGCACCCGGTCGCGCGGCACGTAGCTGTGCGTCGAACCCATCGGCAGGTAGCCGACGATGCAAAGGCCCTGGGCCTGTCCCTGGCCGGCTAATTCCTCGATCTTCGCCGCCCGGCTGCCCGTGCCCAGCACGAGCACGCGCTTCTTGAACAGGTCGACCTTGTCCCATTCGATGAACAGGAGCCGGATCAGGATGATGGAAAGGCAGGAGATGACCACGGCGGAGAAGAGTTCACTGCCGCTGGCGAACACCTCGGGCAGCACCAGGGCGCCGCCGTAGAACAGCAGGCTGCTTAGGGTGAAGCAGCCGGCCACCCGGAAAAACAGGCTGCGCAAACCCGTGGTCCAGGCCCAGCCGTAGAGGTCGAACATGGAGCTGAACAAGGCGAGCACGGACGCGAACAGCCACGGCTTGTAGCCGGCCACCGTGGCCAGAATCGCGGGGGCATGGCGTTGTGCCGTTCGGCCGAGAAGTCGCTGGCGAAGTAGAACACCAGGAACTCCAGCAGCATGAGGAACAGCATGCTCACGGAGATGTAGTGGCGGAAGAAGCGGATCATGGCCGGGGCGGCTGCTTAACCTCTGGCAGGGGTCGTGCGCTACGTTCTGGTGGTTGGGAGTCGAGCGGGCGCATTGTATCCGCTGCAACCGCGCTCACGCGCCGGTTTCGGCAAGCAGCTTTTCCAATCGTTCCAAAGAAAGGCGCGGCCCATGGACATGTCGGGCGTCCTGGCCCACCAGGCGGACCAGGACATCCGCCGGCTCGGAATAGATCAGGTAGGCCATGCGCCCGGAACGATCCTGGACCTTGTATTCGATGTCCCTATTCACCAGAAACTGTTCGAAATCCTTGCTCGCGTCCTGAGAAATTTCCAGTTCGACGAGGCTGTGCTCGGAGACCACGCCGGACACCGCGGCCCCGGTCAGGGTGGGTTCGAAACGCGCGAACACCCGCATCACTTCCCTGGCCTGTTCCCGCAGGCTGGTCAATAGTTCGATCTGCTCTTCCGGCTGGAACAGGGCCTGGCGTTCCGTCAG
>CAIXFP010000787.1 GCA_903918705.1 uncultured Pseudomonadota bacterium | reverse complement strand
GACCGCATTGGGCTACTGGACAATCTGGGGTTAAAGTGCGCCCCATCCCCAGCCAAGAGCCATGAATTGCTTGAGGAATCTTCGCGCGCACGGGTAAAATGCGCGTTTTTCGTTGGAGTGCCACAGATGGCCATCACCACCCCCCAGAAAGCCCAGATCGTCACCGAGTATCAGCGCGCCGCCGCCGATACCGGTTCCCCGGAAGTTCAGGTCGCGCTGTTGACCGCCCGCATCAATGACCTCACCGGCCATTTCAAGGAACACGCCAAGGATCACCACTCCCGCCGCGGCCTCCTGAAGATGGTCAGCCGTCGCCGCCGCCTGCTGGACTACCTCAAGTCCAAGAACGCCGACGGCTACACCAATCTGATCAAGCGCCTCGGTCTACGCAAGTAAGCTCGCATCGCGTCCCGCAGGACAGGCAGCATCCAGTAAAAGACAGGCAATCAAAGGAAGAAGTCAGCGTGAATCCGGTCAAGAAGACATTTCAATACGGTCGTCATCAAGTCACCCTGGAAACCGGCGAGATCGCTCGCCAGGCCGATGGCGCGGTGATCGTCAACATGGACGACACCGTGGTGCTGGTCACCGTGGTGGCGAAAAACGAAGTGAAGCCCGGCCAGGATTTCTTCCCGCTGACTGTCGATTACCAGGAAAAGACCTATGCGGCCGGCCGCATACCCGGCGGTTTCCTGAAGCGCGAATCGCGCCCCTCGGAAAAGGAAACCCTGATTTCCCGTCTGATCGACCGCCCCATCCGTCCCCTGTTTCCGGACGGCTTCTTCAATGAAGTCCAGGTCATCGCCACGGTGATGTCCGCCAACCCGGAAGTCGACTCCGACATTCCCGCCCTGCTCGGCGCCTCCGCCGCCCTGGCCCTGTCCGGCCTGCCCTTCGATGGTCCCGTGGGCGCCGCCCGCGTCGGCTACATCGACGGCCAGTACGTGCTCAACCCCACCACCACCGAGCTGAAGACCTCCAAGCTGAATCTGGTGGTGGCCGGTACCGAATCCGCCGTGCTGATGGTGGAATCGGAAGCCGACCAGTTGTCCGAAGACGTCATGCTGGGCGCCGTGGTGTTCGGCCATGACCAGATGCAGGCTGCCATCGACGCCATCAACGACCTCGCCGACGAAGCCGGCAAGGACGCCTGGGACTGGGCCGCGCCGGAAGAAAACGCGGAACTGCTGGCGAAGATGAACGGCCTTTGCGCAGACGCGCTTTCCGCCGCCTACTCCATCAAGCAGAAGCAGGCGCGCGTCAGCGAAGTCGACGCCATCCGCAACCGGGTGATGGCCGAACTGATCAGCGCGGACATGGACACTACCGCCGCCAACGTGGTGAAGGACATGTTCCACGCCCTTGAAGCCAAGGTGGTGCGCGGCCGCATCCTGGCCGGCGAGCCGCGCATCGACGGTCGCGACACCCGCACCGTGCGCCCCATCACCATCCGCACTGGCGTTCTGCCGCGCACCCACGGTTCCGCCCTGTTCACCCGCGGCGAAACCCAGGCCCTGGTGGTCGCCACCCTGGGCACCGGCCGCGACGAGCAGTCCATCGAAGCCCTCACCGGCAACTACAGCGATCACTTCCTGTTGCACTACAACATGCCCCCGTTCGCCACCGGCGAAACCGGCCGCGTGGGCACGCCGAAGCGCCGCGAAATCGGCCATGGCCGCCTGGCCAAGCGCGCCCTGCTGGCGGTGCTGCCCAACCCAGAGGACTTCCAATACACCATGCGTGTCGTGTCGGAAGTGACCGAATCCAATGGCTCCAGTTCCATGGCCACG
>CAIXFP010000786.1 GCA_903918705.1 uncultured Pseudomonadota bacterium | reverse complement strand
GCGGTTGCCAGGATGGAATGGGGCCTCAAACCAGACTGTTCCTGCGTTAACGAGGACCAGTGGGTGTCACCCGTTGGGTGAGACATCGTAGGTTGGGCAAAGCGCGCCGTGCCCAACCTACGGCTTACGGTTTCAACTGCCGGATTAGGTTCAATTCACCCCGGCGCCGCAGCCGCCGATGGTCACCTGGACCGCCTTGAACGCCTTGTAGAACTGCCCGGCGCTGCGCGCGACCACCCAGACCCGGGCGGTCTCGGCCACCTTGATCCGCATCTGGATGTCGGGCACCACTTCCGGCGCGAGATGAAAAGCCGCCACCAGGGGTTGCGGATTTCTATCCACGAAGACCACCAGGGTGTCCACATCCGGGAGTACGCAGGCAAAGCGGAGAAACACGCTGGCGCCGTTCTCGGCGATGTCCGGCGCGTTGATCAGGATGGCGCCGCTCAGGGCCGGATTGCTGCCCTGCAGCGCCCGCAGGGTTTGCGCCAGGCCGCTATCCCTGCCTGCCGCCATGCCGAAAGCGTGGGCCGCGGCCGGCCGCAAGATTCCGGCGGCAAGCGCCACCGTAAGGGCCGCGCTGGGAAACGCTCCGCGCAAGAGTTGGCGTCTGGCTTGATTCATGGCTTGCTCGCTTGCACTGGTTGAACTGGGGGGCGGAATCATCCCACGGCCTCGGCGCCGACGGCCGATTGCCGGTCCCGCGCGGCCAAATGAATCGCGCCGGGTTGCGGGATGGCCCCGATGCGGGAAGCCAGGTCCAAGACCTCCGGGCTTGGCATCCAGGCTGGAAAAAGAAACGCATCAGCCTAAAGATTGCCGACGGGACTCCGCTAAGAATGGGTGTATTGCCCGGGCGAACAGCCGGGATGCCGTTTCCGGCTCGCCCATCGCTGTGACCGTCGCCGCCCCGCCTGTCGTCCACTGGCGGCGCGGAACACCCGCCCATTTCGAAGAGGTACCACGATGCGTTTGCACTTCACCGTCGCCCGGATCCTGCTGGCGGGACTGGCCTGCGGCAGCCTCGCGGCCGGCGCGGCCGATTTCGTGGTGGTGGCCGGCGCCGCATCCGGCATCGGCCCGCTCACCCGGGAGCAGGTCGTCGAATTGTTCCTCGGCAAGGCCCGCGCCCTGCCCACCGGAGGCAAGGCGATCCTGATCGACCAGCCGGACTCCAGCCCGCTGCGGGACGCCTTCTACAGCAAGCTGACCGGCAGGTCGGCGGCCCAGGTCCGCTCCCTCTGGGCCAAAATGGCCTTCACCGGCAAGGGCATGCCACCGCTGGAAGGCGGCGGCAACGAGGACATCAGGAAACAGGTGGCCGGCAGCCGCAACATGCTGGGCTACATCGATAAGTCCGCCCTCGACGGCAGCGTGAAAACGGTGTTCGCGCCATGACCCACTCCGTCCTCGCTCCCCTTACACTCCCACTCGGAGGCCGCGTGAATTATCCCGCCCTTACCCGATTCCTGGCCCTGCTCGTCCTCACCCTGGCCACCCCCGCCCGGGCTGTGGACTTCACCGGCTCCGGCTTCCTCACCCTGGCGGCGGGCAAAGTATTCGCCAAGGAACTGCCGGACGGTTATATGGTGGCCGACTACGGACAGGGCGGCGTCTACGACAAGAACCGCTGGTCCCTGGGGCCGGACAGCAAACTGGGCCTCCAGGGCACCGCCACCTTCAATCCGCAATGGTCCCTGACCGCCCAGGCGGTCACGCGCGGAGCGGTGAACGGCAAGGGCGACCTGGAATGGCTTTATGCCACCTGGCAGGCCACGGACGACCTCACGCTACAGATGGGCCGCAAGCGCCTGCCCCTGTTCTACTACTCGGAATCCCAGGACGTGGGCCTCACCCTGCCCTGGGTACGCCTGCCTCCCCAGGCCTATGGCTGGGACGTGGTCAACTTCAACGGCGCCAACCTGATCTACCGCCACAACCTGGGGCAGTGGGCTTCCACGGCGGAGGTGTTCTATGGCAACGAGGACCGCAACGACAATCCCTACCAGCAGATCTACACCGGCCGCGGCGTGCGTACCGATGAGCGCTGGACCCACATCGCCGGCGGCGACCTGACCCTGAGCCGGGACTGGCTGGAACTTCGCTTCTCCGCAATGCGCTCCGGCTGGCAGACCTCCGATCCTTCGGACGGCAGCATCACCGACAACGGCAGGCAGACCTTTTTGTCGGCCGCCGCCATGATCGATTACGAAGACTGGGTGCTACGCGGCGAATTCAGCAAGATCGACCGGCCCCAGGAAGCCTATGCGCCGGAACATGACTGGGCGGCTTTCCTGGGCGTCGGCTATCGTCTTGGCAAGTGGCTGCCCATGGCGACTTACGCGAAATTGCATGTCACCTACGACGGTCAACCCAATGAGCGCACCGACGACCTGGCACTGTCGCTGCGCTACGACCTCACCTCGTCCAGCGCCCTCAAGGCTCAGTTCGACATCCTGCGCGACCATAGCGACCCCGGCATCGGCAGCTACAACGCCTCCATGCGCTATGGCAACTCGAAAATGATCACCTTCGCTTACGACCGGGTGTTCTGAGCCGCCGCGTCACGGACGCTGCTCGGCAAAGCCCCCTACCTACCCCATGCTGCTCTGGTTCAACCGCCACACCCGCCTCTACCTGGCCTTGTCCGTCGTTCTGACCCTGGCGCTGATGGGCCTGGCGGGCAGCCTGGCCCTGCGCGACGGCGCGGACCGGCGCGAGGTGGAACTGACCCGGGAACTGGTGGGCTATGCCGCCACCCTGGAGCAGGGCACCCTGGACAGCCGGGTGATGGGCGCGATCATCCTGCTCGGCAGCGAGAACGCGGCGGTGCGCAAGCAGGCCCTGGGCACGGCCGGTCCGGCCGACGCGACGCAAGTGGCCGCCCGCCTGGACAGCCTGCGGCAGCTCTATTTCGTCGAGGAGGCCTTCCTCATCGGCCGGGGTGGGCGCGTGATCAGTAGTGTCGAAGGCGGCCGCGCCGACCCGGAACGGGACCGTACCACCGCCCGCCTCATCGGCACCTGGCGCACCTCGGCCGACGTCTATCCCGCCGTGCGCGGCGGCGATGAGCGCGGCATCTTCCTGACCGCGCCGGTACAGGTCGGGTCCGGCAGCGTCGGCACCATCGGCATCAACATCGGCATCGACAAACTGGACCTGCTGCTGAAAAGCTGGAGCGGCGGCCCCGCCGCCCTGGTGTCGCCAGGTGGCGTGGTCTTCGCCGCCAGCCGCGGCGACTGGCGGCTGCGCCTGACCGCCGGGGTGACGCCGGAGCAATGGGCGGAAATCCGCCGCGGCGGGCAGTTCGGTGCGCATATCGGAGAAACGCCGCGGCTGCCCTTCGATGTGGCGAGCAACGAGACCGACATCGACGGCGTCCACTACGCGGTACGCACCCAGGCGCTGCAATGGAGCGATTCCGGGGGCGACTGGTCCCTTCTGCTGTTCGACCGCCGCGCGGTGTGGTGGCGCAACCCGGTGGTGCTCGGCGCCATGGCGGTGTCCGGGCTGGCGGCGGCGCTGTTCCTGTTCTGGCTGCACCTGCTGATGCGGACTTCGGCGCGGATGCGCGAGGCACGGGAACTGGCCGAGGCGGCGAGCCGGGCCAAGAGCGAATTCCTGGCTAACATGAGCCACGAGATCCGGACGCCCATGAACGGCGTCATCGGCATGAGCCACCTGCTCCTGGACACCGCCCTCGACGACGAGCAGCGCGACTACGCCCAGACCATCCAGAGCAGCGCCGAATCCCTGCTCATCCTGCTCAACGACATCCTGGATTTTTCCAAGATCGAGGCGGGCAAGCTGGACATCGAAAGCATCGATTTCGATCTCCACGTCCTGCTCGACAACTTCGCCGCGATGCTGGCCCTGCGCGCCCAGGAAAAGGGCCTGGAATTGGTCTGTGCCACCGCGCCCGAGGTGCCCGGCCGCTTGCGCGGCGATCCGGGCCGGCTGCGCCAGATACTGACCAATTTGTCCGGCAACGCCATCAAATTTACCCAGCGGGGTGAGGTGGCCGTGAATGTCGAACTGGAAACCGCGAGGCCGGACGAAGTGGTGCTGCGCTTCACGGTGAGCGACACCGGCATCGGCATCCCGCCGGAAAAACATGACGTGTTGTTCCGCCAGTTCTCCCAGGTGGACGCCTCCACCACCCGCAAATATGGCGGCACCGGCCTGGGGCTGGCCATCTCGAAACGGCTGGTGGAAATGATGGGCGGCGAGATCGGGTTCGAAAGCCGGGAAGGCCAGGGCTCGCGCTTCTGGTTCACCGCCTGCTTCCCCTTGCAGGCTGCCGCAACGCAAGACCTCGCGGCGCACGCCGATATACGCGGCATCCGCATCCTGGTGGTGGATGACAACGCCACCAATCGACAGTTGCTGCTGCGCCAACTCGGCGCCTGGGGCGGCCGGGTGGATGCGGTAGCGGACGGCGCCACCGCCCTGGCGCTGCTGGAACGCGCGCGGGCGGAACAGGATCCGTTCCGGCTGGCGATCCTCGACATGCAGATGCCGGAGATGGACGGCGCCGAACTGGGGCGACGCATCCGTGGCGACCCGCGCCTCACCGACCTGCGCCTGGCCATGATGACTTCGCTGGGCCAGCGCGGCGACGCCCGGCGCTTCGAAGCCATCGGCTTTGCCGCCTATCTGACCAAGCCGGTGCGCCAGGCCGAACTGCGCGACCTGCTGGCGGCGCTCCTCGGCGCTCCCGAGGCCGCGGCCACGGTGAAACCGATCGTGACCCGGCATTCCCTGGCCGAACTACGCCATGGCGAGGCCCGGATCCTGTTGGTGGAGGACAACCTGGTCAATCAGCGGGTTGCCCTGGCCTTGCTGAAGAAACAGGGATTGCTGGCCGATACCGCCCTCAATGGCCGTGAAGCCGTCACCGCGCTGCAAGCCCGGAACTACGACCTGGTGTTGATGGACATGCAGATGCCGGAGATGGACGGCCTGGAAGCCACCCGCCTGATCCGCGACCCGGCCACCGGCGCGCGCAACCCGGCGGTGACCCTCATCGCCATGACCGCCAACGCGATGAAGAGCGACGAGGAAGCCTGCCGGGCCGCCGGCATGAACGACTACCTGGCGAAGCCCATCTCCGCCGCCGGCCTTGCGGCGATGCTGGAGAAATGGCTGGCGCCTCCCGCTTGAGGGCGTGGAGGCAACCGCCGACATGGTGAGTCGCGTTGTGCGGCGCGGCTCATCCCCATGGCCCTCCACACTTGACGCGAAAATAACCCCCCAAAAATAACGGGCGACTCGCGTCGCCCGTTCGCTTCGGTGGTCACTGCGCTTACTTGGCCGGAGCGGCCTCCGCGGGCTTGGCTTCAGCTTTCTTGGCGTGGTGCTTGGCCTTCTTGACGTGGTGCTTGGCCTGCTTGGCGGGCTTGGCGGTCTCCGCGGGCTTGGCGCTTTCGGCGGCGGGCTTGTCCATCGGCGCGGCCTGGGCGGCACCGAGGGTCAGGAAGGAAGCGGCGGTCAGCAGGGCGATCAGGGTCTTGTTCATGAGTTACTCCTAGCAAGTGGTGGGTGAACTACCGTCCGTATTGGCGTTCGGCAGTGCCCATTATTCGTGGCAACCCTTAAAAACCCCTTAAAGAATCAAACACTTTCGTACTGGTGTGAACGGCGCGGGGGCTGGTACGAGAGACAAGGTTGGGCACGCTGCGCTTTGCCCCACCTACTCCTCTGGTACGTTGGCTTGCCATGTCATGGCCGGGCATCGACGTAGCCGTTCAATTCCACCAGCAACGCTACCACGGTCGCGGCCAGTTGCTCGGCCAGCGCCGCGGCTTCCGGCAGGCGCTCGCGGGCGGTCTGTTCGCAGCGCGCGGCTTGTTCCATCGCGCCCAGAGCCTTCAGGTTGCCGAACGTGCCCTTCAAGGTGTGGCAAAGGAAAATCAGGTCGTCGGCCTGGCCGGCTGCGCAGGCGGTTGCCGCCACGTGCAATTTCGCCTGGGTTTCCCGCAGACCTTTCGCCGCCACTGCCGCCAGTTTTCCCACGAAGCCGGGCTTGCCGGCGTACGGCCGTTCCAGTTCCGGCCAGTCGATCAGGCCGGTCGCCGGCGTGGCGGCCAGGGGCCCGGCGGCCGCGTGAGTTTCCAGGGCGGTGATTGCCGCTCCGGGCGTGGCGGGGTGCGCTGGCCTCGCCTCGCGCCGGACCGCCGCCACCAGGTCGCCCAGGTCTACCGGTTTGCTGACATGGGCCACCATCCCGGAGGCCAGGCAACGCTCGCGTTCTTCGGCGAGGGCATGGGCGGTGAGGCCGACGACAGGCAGATCGGGGGCAAGTTCGTGGATCAGGCGGGTGGCTTCGTGGCCGTCCATGACCGGCATCTGGATGTCCATCAACACGATGTCCCAGGCGGCGGCGCCGTCGCGGCGCACCCTTTCCAGCGCCTGGAGGCCGTCTTCCACGCACTCCAGGGTGGCGCCTTCGCCTTCCAGCATTTGTGCCAGAACCAGGCGGTTCACCTCGTTGTCCTCGGCGGCGAGGATGCAGTAACCGGCCAGGCGCGGCCCGTGCTCCGGCGCCGGTACCCGGTCGTGGGGTTGCGCCAGCGCGGTGAGCAGGTGGCGTGGACGCAGGGGGCGGTCGATCCGGCCCACCCCCGCCGGCAGGATCACGCTGGCGCTTTCGCTGCTGCCCGGTGTATGCGCCACCGCGACCCGCTGGCCTGCCTCGGCGCGGGCGCGCAATTCGGCCTGGCGGGCGGGGTCGAGCAGATCGCCTTCCGGCACCAGCAAGAGTTCCCCCGCCGCCGGCGTGTAACCGTTTGCGCTGGCCAGACAGGTGGCCGTGGCACCGCGCGAGTCCAGCGCCGTGCGCAGTTGGCCGCATTCCGTGGCGTCGAGGCCGGCCAGGACGATATGGGCAGCGGGGGGCGCCGGGCTCGCGGCGGCGGCCACGGGCAGCGGCAGGCGCAATTCGAAGCGGCTGCCCGCGCCCGCCTGGCTTTCCACCCGTATCGTGCCGCCCATCAGCTCGCTCAGACGCTTGCTGATGGTGAGCCCCAGCCCGGTGCCGCCGAAGCGGCGGGTGGTGGAGCCGTCGGCCTGCTCGAAGGCGGTGAACAGGCGAGCGGTCTGTTCCGGGGTCATGCCGATGCCGCTGTCCTCGACCCGCAACACCAGTTCTCCGGCTTCCCAGGCGGCGGCCAGGACGACCTGGCCGCGCTCCGTGAACTTGATCGCGTTGGAGAGCAGATTGACCAAAATCTGGGACAGGCGCAGGGCGTCGCCGACGCAGCGGCGCGGCAGGTCGGGGCTTTCCCGCACTTCGAAGGCGAGCTGCCTGGCGTAGGCGCGGGCGCTGTTGACGTCCACCGCGCGGTCGATCGCCTCGCCGAGGTCGAAGGGCGTGTTTTCCAGGGCCATCTTGCCGGCTTCGATCTTGGAGAAATCCAGGATGTCGTTGATCAGGGAGAGCAGCAGTTGTCCGGAGTGAAGGATGCGGTTGAAAGTTTCCTGGGATTGCCGGCCGCGGTTGTCGCGTTGTCCGACCTGGGCCAGGCCGAGCACGGCATTGAGCGGGGTGCGAATCTCGTGGCTCATGTTGGCGAGGAAATCGCTCTTGGCCTGATTGGCGGCGTCGGCGGCGGCGCGGGCGCGCTCCAGTTCCCGTTGCGTGGATACACGCTCGGCGATTTCGCTTTCCAGTTGGAGGTTGGCCTGCTCCATCCGGGCGCGCGCGGCGATGGCGTCCTGGGCCAGGTTCAGGGCCGCCAGTTGCGCCTGGCGCAGCGCCCGCTCGGCCTCGCGGCGCGCAGTCACGTCGCGCAGCACGGCCTGCAATCGGCCATCCGGCATTTGCCGGCCGACCACCTCGCCAAGAAACGTGGAGCCGTCCTTGCGCTGGAAACGCCATTCGCTGGTGGCCACCGCGCCGCCGGCGAAGCGGGCCACTTCCGGCGCGATGCGGGGAATCTCTTCGGGCACCAGGATGTCGCCGATGTGGCGACCGATGACTTCCTCGGGGGTATAGCCCAGCATCGCCGCCCCGGCCGGATTGACGTCTTCGTAACAGCCCTGGGCATCGGCCACGAAGATGCCGTCCACCCATTGTTCCACCAGCAGGCGATAGCGTTCCTCGCTGGCGCGCAGGGCCGCCTCCTGGCGCGCGTGTTCGGCGCGGATGCGCAGGACACCGATGCCGTGGGCGATGCCGTCGGCCAGATCGCGCAACACCTGCACTTCCGCCTCGACGAAGGGATCCGGCTGGTAGGAATAGATGGTGAGGGCGCCGAACGCGCGGCCCTCGGCCAGCAGAGGCAGGGCAATGGACGCCGCATAGCCGCGCTGCAAGGCTTCCGCGCGCCAGGGTGTGAGGGCGGGATCGCTGGTCATGTGGTGGCAGACCGCCACCTGTCCGGTGCGGATGGCGCGGCCGGTGGGGCCGCGCCCGCGCTCGCGGTCGGCCCAGGTGAGGCGCAGCGTCGCCAGATAACCCGCTTCGTGGCCGGCATGGGCCACCGGGCGCACCGATTGCTCGGCGTCGTCCTCGGCGATTCCGATCCAGGCCATGGCGTGGCCGCAGTGATCCACCACGACGCGGCAGACTTCCGCCATGTAACTGGCCGCATCGACGGCATGCAGCAGGGCCAGGTCGCTGGCGCTCAGGGCGCGCAGGGTGCGGTTGTAGCGTTGCATCTCGTGCTCGGCCACGATGCGTTGGCTGATGTCGGTGACCGATAGCACCACCGCGCTGAGATGCCCGTCATCGTCGAGCACCGGCTCGCAGTTGGCCAGAGTCCAGTACAGCTCGCCGGTCGGAGACCGATAGCCGATCAGTTTCCCGCGCTGGGGCGTCAGGGTGCGCAGGGTGCGCGCCACCGGCAAGTCCTCCAGGGGGCAGGGTGTGCCGTCCCCGCGCAGCAACTGCCAGTCGCCGAGGCCGAAGGCCCGCATCCGGCTCAGGGTGAGGCCGAGGAAATCTTCGGCGGCGGCATTGCAGGCGATCACCCGACCCCCGGGCGAGAAGACCAGGACCGATTCGGTCAGGGCATTCAGCGTGCAGCGGTACAGGGTATCGCTGTCCCAGGCGCCGAGTTTAGGTTTCATGGTTCCTCTCCCGATGCGGCGCCTTCGACAAAACGCAGGTCATGGGGCTCGGCTTCGCCGAGTCGCCGGGCCAGTTCGTTGACCTGGCCCTTGAGCCGGATCATGTCCAACTCGCGGCCAATCATGATCTGGTTGAACTTTTCCAGGGATTCGTTTTGCACCCGCAATGCCTCGGCCTGGCGCCGCAACGCCGCCTCCGCTTCGATCCGCTCATGGATGTCGCTGAAGTTCACCACTGCGCCGATGATGGCGCCGTCGCGCCACATCGGCTGGCTGGCCAGGGCGACGTGGAGCGGTTGGCCGTCGCCGCGCCAGTACACATCATGGACTACCCGGACCGGCCGGCCCGCGCGCAGGTCGGCATGCACCGTGCAGGTTTCCACCGGGTAGGTGTGGCCATCGGGATGGCTGTGATGGATCAGCGCGTGGACCTCGCGGCCCACCAGTTCGTCCACGGCGTAGCCCAGCATCCTGCACGCAGCGGGATTGGCGAAGGTGAAACGGCCTGCGACATCGCAGCCGTAGATGCCATCGGCGCTGGATTCCAGCATCAGCCGGATGCGCTGCTCCGCTTCCTGAAGTGCGCCGGTGCGCGCCGCCACCAGTTCTTCCAGGTGCTGGCGGTGGCGTTCCAGTTCGGCTTCCGCGCGCAGTCGCTCGGAAACGTCGCGCATGAAGCCGATATAGCGGCGGCTTCCGTCGTCCAGGCGCTGTTCGCCGACCCGCAGGTGGATCGCCACCAGGCTGCCGTCCTTGCGCCGCGCCTGGACGTCGCGGCCGCTGCCGATGACGTGGGGCTCGCCATGGGCAAGGTAACGCGCGAGATAACCGTCGTGGGCTTCGCGCTCGGGGCTGGCCATGATCCGGCTGACGTTGTGGCCGACCAGTTCTCCGGCGGGGTAGCCGAACAAACGCTCCACTTCCGGATTGCACAACTCCACCCGGCCACGGGCGTCGATGACCAGGATGGCGTCCGGCGCGGTATTGATCAGGGCGGCGAAATAGGCTTCCTTGCCGCGCGCCACCTGCTCGGCCTGGGCGCGCTCCGCCACCTCGCCCTGGAGTTGCGCGTTGAGTCGTCGCAGAGACTCCGCGGCCTCGTGTTCCCACCGCCAGGCGCGCGCCAGCCGGAAGGCGCCGAGGCCCAGCAGTACCAGGATCAGGCCGCTGGCCAACAGGGTCTGGCCGAGAAAGTCAGCGCGCACCGCCAGGCGCGAAGGCGGCAGATGGGACACCACTTTCCAGACATGGGGCTGCGTCCCGCCGGCGCCGCCTTCAGCATCCTCCAGCGGATGCACGGTGGTGAAACTCCAGAGGCCGTCGGCGGCGCGGAACTGGCCGGCCTCACCGGCCTGGATGCGGCGCCAGGCTTGTGGGTGGCGGCTGGCGAAGCTGTCCTTCCTGGCGAACATGAAGCCCCACTCATCCGCCGGGTTCGGCGCCGCCAGCCAGTAGCCGTCGCGGTCGAGCAGCATGATGTGGTCGGCCGCGGCCTGGGTGACCGCGCGATAACGGTCGAGCAAATGGGCGCCGGAATAATTGAGCAGGACGATGCCGCGCCTGCCGCCCTGGCCATTGAATACCGGTGTAGCGACCCGCAGCGTGGGTTTGTAGGGAACTTCGACCTGGTCATGCTCCACATTCAGGTCCAGTGGCGAGACGAACAACTGGCTTCGGTTCAACGTAGCGGCTTCGCGGAAGTAATAGCGCTTCGACTTGTCCTGGAGGTCTGCTTCCGGAATGACTCGCGCCCGTCCCTTGGCGTAGTCGACCCGCACCCTTTCCTTGCCGGTTTCGTCCAGCCAACGCACCTGGAGGTAGGCCTGTTTGGCGTCGGCAAAGGCGACGAAGTCCTCCGCCAGTCGCGCCCGGTTCGCGGCATCCGGGTGTTCCAGGGTGTCGACCAGGGAGCGCATCCGGGCCAGGATCAGGACATCGCCGGTTACCTGGCGCAGACGGTAGGAGAGGACGCCCTGGCCGAGACGGACCTGCAGCGCCTCGTCGGCCAACAGCCTGGTTTCCTGGCGGCGCTGCTCCGCGGCGACGAGGAACCACGTCCCGCCCAGCACCAGCAGGGCCAAAGGCAGGAACAGCACAAGGATGCGGCGGTACAGGGGATGCTGCGCCGCTGGCGGGGTCGTATCGGTCATGGTCCCTCTACACTAGCCGCCGGGTATCGAGTCGGCGGGCCGGGGTAAAGCGATGAGACGGGGGCGAGGCCTCGGGGGAATTGCGTGGCCGGCCAGGAAAGGGCCGGTCAAATGGACGACCGGGGTCGGGGATCGCCCTGGTGCCGCCTATCGGCTGGCCGCTGAAAAACTTGAGGCACGATGTCGTTATACGACGATAGATATGGAACGAGAGCGTCCTTGCCGATGACTCCTCATGCTAGGGCGTCTCCGCTATCCGTTGCGGCATTCTGCCAGAATCCGCGCCACGATCACAAAAGGACACCACCATGACCGCCAGTCCCACGAACCCATCCCGCGCGCGCCTGCTGCTGGCCGATGATGATCGTCTGATACTGGCGACTCTGGACCAGTGCCTGCGCGCCGTCGGCTATCAAGTGGTGGCGGTGGACTCGGGCGAAGCCGCGCTGACCGCCTGCGGGAATAGCCAGTTCGATCTGGCGATTCTGGACATCCGCATGCCGGGGCTCTCCGGCATCGAACTGGCGCGGCGGTTGCGCGAGCGGCACGACCTGGGAGCGCTGTTTCTCTCCGCCTACAGCGACGAGGCCACGGTGGCCGAGGCGGTGCGCGAGGGGGGCCTGGGCTATCTGGTGAAGCCGCTCGACCCAGCCCAGTTGGCGCCGGCCGTGGAGGTCGCCCTGGCGCGGGTGCGTGACCTGCGCACCTTGCGCCGCAATGGCGCGCAAATGGAACAGGCCTTGGCCGGCTCCCGCGTCGCCAGTATCGCCATCGGCGTGCTGATGGAACGCCACCGCATCGGCCGGGAGAGCGCCCAGCAACGCTTGCGCGACAGCGCGCGCGGCCAGAGCCGCCGCCTGGAGGACGTGGCGAGTGAACTGGTGGACGCGGTGGAAACCTTGAACCGCATCGGCGGGGAGTGATTTCGATACCAGGATTCCTGTCCAGGACTTTCATGTTGCAGACAGTCGGCGAGTGCCTGGCCGGTTTTCCCTCAGCATGGGCCGGACATCCTGTCGCAACGATTCCGTGCCTCACAGCGTCAACCTGCCCTCAGCCAGTCAATGTCGCCAATCATGGGAGGCGCGATCACGCAATAAAGCTGTTTATTTCAGCGGGTGCGCCCCCTGCCACTTTCGCTCCGACCGGAACAACTGGAGCAGTCATGGAAATATCTGCGACAACATTGCCGATGATGGCGTGATGATGTACCTGTACCAGGCTATGGAGGGGCTCCACCATCACAGGTGGCAGGACGCGCTACTTTTCTAGCGTGGCGTTAAGCCGCCAACCAGTAGTACAGCACGCGAGATCAAGCGCCGTATGCGCGCGCGGCGGCGCTTACGAAACGCGAGCGGGTCGACTACATATCAGCGCCCCCCGAACATCCACCCGGCGCCAGGCGACCCCCGCAACGAAGATTTGCCTGGCATGCCCGTGCCGTGGATCCCGGCCGTCGCGATGGCAACCCCGCAAGAAACGTAGACCCCCATTGCAGGGGCGGCAATTCTTGCCACCAGGAATCCTCGCCAACTGCACTGCAAGCCTGACCTGGGTAACGGGCCACGCGGTGCCGTGCCACATCATTCCAGGATTCTGTGGCTGGCAGCTTCCTGGACGTGCTTTCCATATGCTCTGGTAACCACAGGCCTGACGCGAAGGCGGACAAGAGCCGCGCTACCGTGGCATTGCGGCAGGCCCACGCGTGTGGGCCTCTCATCTCCCATCCACATCCTTCCACGGCACCTAACATCAGGCTGACATGGAAGCGGTAGGCACAACGATTTAAGTGGCTGCTGGCCCAGTTCCTGCTTAGGCAGGTGCGGCCGTGCTGTTTGCGGCCTCTGACGCAGTTCCAGGTTGCCGGGGTAAGGCCGTACGCACCCGGTTTCCCGCCACTGCAACCACCAGTGGTCGTAGGTCGCACCAGCCTGGCCTGAGCGGTCTCGAGCGCGGGTGGTTTTTTGCCATCGTAACCGAGGAGAGTGATATGGGGATGCCGATAGGAGCAAGTCGCGCTTCCACCGCCATGGTGTCTCAGGCAATCAGTCCGAGACCCCAGGCCCCTCAGCAGTCCAGCAACACCGCAAGCAGCGGTATCGCCCAGGCGCTGCAGAATCAGTTGAAGCTGAACACTGAAGGGCATGTCGGACGGATGGTCAATACCACGGCGTAGCCACGCCACCGCAGTACCCGGACCTCCGCCCCACGGGATGGGGTCCGGCTCGTATCACCCAACTTTCGGGAACGGAATGACCAACATGAGACATCACGGACCGATTTCCGCCCTGGCCGCGACGTGCAGCCACGTCGCCACGGCCGGCTACGACAACCAGCTGATCCTGTGGGACGCGGCCAGTCGCACCGCCCTGGCCCGCGGCGTACACGACCATCTGCTCAACCATTGCGCCTTCAGCCATGACGGCAAGCTCCTCGCCACGGCCAGCAGCGACTACTCCGCGCGCCTGTGGGAAGTGCCGAGCCTGCGCCTCAAGGGCGTCCTGCTCGGGCACGAGGACGACGTGGACATGGCGGTGTTCTCCCCCGACGACACGATGGTGGCCACCTGCGCCCTGGACCGGACCCTGCGCATCTTCGACCTAACCGGCCATTGCCTGAAGGTGCTGCGCGGCCACACCGGCAACATCCTGTCCCTGTCCTGGACCCGGGACGGCAGCCGCCTGGTCTCGTCCAGCGTGGACGGCACCATCCGCGAGTGGGACGTGGCCACCGGCACGGAACTGCGCTGCAACGACCTCGACGGCGTGCGCAGCGACACCCTGGAGATCGACGCCGACGGCCGCATCTTCACCGGCGACGACGAGGGCCGCCTGGCCGTCATCATCGACGGCGTCGTTTCCTACGTGCCGGCGCACCAGGCCGGCATCAAGAAGATCGTCTACGACGCGGCCAGCGGCATCCTGGTCAGCCTGAGCTACGACCGCAGCCTCGCCGTCTGGCGGGTGGCCGGCCCGCGCGAGCTCGTGGAATTGTCCCGGGCGGAGCTCCCGGCCCTGGTCTGGGCCCGCTCGGCGGCCATCGCCGGGTCGGGCCGGGTGGCCATCGGCACCTTCGGCTCCAGCTACGGCATCTACGACTGGGAGGCGAACACCTGGGACCTGCGCGACATCGTGCCCAGTCCCAGCCTCAACGCCGTGGCCGTGGTGGACGACGTGCCCTACGCCATCGGCGACGCCGGCATCCTCTGGCGCGACGGCCAGCCGGCCGCGCACCTGGGCAGCCTGTGCAACTTCCTGTTTTCCGCCGGCGACCTGTTGTTGTCCGGCGGCCAGCTCGGGCAACTGTTCAATGCCCGCAGCGGGGAAATCCTGTACCGGCACCACTCGCCCCTCAACTGCGGTACCAGCTTCCTGCGTGCCGGGAAACTCCATGCCGTGGTCGGCACCTATACCGGCGAGATGCTGGTATTCGCGGTGGACGGCGAGCGATTGCACCTGGTTTCGGCCCTCAAGGTCTACGCCAACGCCGTCAAGGGCCTGGTGGCGGACACCTCGCGCATCTTCTCGGTGTGCGCCTCCACCGCGGTGGCCTGGCACGACAGCGACGACCTCGGCCTGGTCCGCCTCATCCCCCGCGCCCATGAAAAGATCGCCAACGCCTGCTGCCTGGCCGGCCCCGGCGGCTACGCCAGCGTCGGCCGCGACCTCAAGCTGCGCATCTGGCTGGGCGAGGAGGAGGCGGTGTACCCGACGCCGCATCCCAATTCCGTGAAATGCATCTGCGCCAGCGACGACCGCAACACCCTGATGACCGGCGCCTATACCGGCACCCTGGCGGGCTTCGACGTGGCTGCGCGGGAATGGCGTTCCTTCTCCCGCCCCACCGCCGCCGGCATCTCCGCCCTGAGCTACGCCCCGCAACCCCGCCACTTCCTCGCCAGTTCCTACGACGGCGGGATCTACCCGGTTTCTTGAGGACTTCCAACATGGCCCATCCCAGCCAGTCCGCCGCGACCAAGCCGCGTCTGCTGCTGTTTCCAGGCAGCCTGCGGCGCGATTCCCACCAGCGCCGCCTGCTCGATTACCTCGCCGTCCTGCTCGAGGGCCATTGCCGCATCGACCTGCTGGCCCCCGACGAAGTCCGCCTGCCCCTGTTCAACCAGGACCTGGAGCGCGACGCGGATACCATGCTCGAAGTCATGGCCCTGCACGGCCGCTTCCGGGCGGCGGACGCCCTGATCGTCGCCTCGCCGGAATACAACGGCCATGTCGCGCCCTACCTCAAGAACACCGTCGACTGGGTCTCCCGCGTGGCCCGCATCGACCCGCGCCACGCCGCGGTCAACCCGTTCCGCGACAAGCCCCTGTTGTTGTGCAGCGCCTCCACCGGCTGGACCGGCGGCGTGGTGGGCCTGCAGGATGCCCGTTCCATCTTCGCCTACCTGGGTTGCCTGGTGGCGGGCGAGCAGATCTGCGTCTCCGATGCCGAGCAGTGGGTGCAGGCCGGCGGCTTCCAGTTCGAGCCGGGGTTCGCGGACTACATCCAGCAGGCTCTCGCCCGCTTCCTGGCCCTGGTCGCCCGCCTGCAGGCAGGGGCTGCACATGCCGCCGCGGAGGCCGCCCATGCCTGAGCGCATCCACCCGGACTGGCACTGGCCGCTGTTCGAGCAGGTCCTGTGCGGCACCATGAGCGACCGCGAGCGCCTCGGCCTGCCCGACCACCATCGCCCGGAGCGCTACGCCGATGCCATGGCGGCGGCCTACGCGCGCCTGGCCGGGCGCACGGCGGCGGACCTGGCGGTGCTGTGCGAACAGGTCGACGTTCCCCTGCCGGAGCGGCTGGCGGCGGGGCACCTGCTCGCCTTGCTGGGTGATCCCCGCATCGACACCTTGCGCCCGGCCATGGTCGCCATCCCCGGCGGCGAGGTCGAGATCGGCCTCGCTCCGGCGGACCTGGATGCCGCCCTGGAGCGGCTCGCCGGCCTCGGCCTGGACCGCAAGTGGCTGGCCAAGGAATGCCCGCGCCATGGCGTCAGCCTGAAGCCCTACGCCATCGCCCGCTACCCGGTGACCAACCAGGAATACCGCGACTTCCTGCTCGCCACCCGCCACCCGGAACTGCCCAGCAGTTGGGCGTTCCGCCGCTATCCGCGGGAGTTCGCCAACCACCCCGTGTACACCGTCAGCGCGGCCTCGGCCCGGGCCTATTGCGTCTGGCTGGGCGAACGGACCGGGCGGGCGTTCCGCCTGCCTGGCGAGGCGGAATGGGAATATGCCGCCGCCGGTCCGGACGGCCGGGAATTCCCCTGGGGCGCCGAGTTCGACGCGGACCGCGCCAACACGGCGGAGACTGGCCTGTTCAACAGCAGTCCGGTGGGCGTGTTCGCGGGGGGCGACTCGTGCTTCGGGGTGGCGGACCTGGCCGGCAACGTGGAGGAATACGTGGCCGAGAACTATGCCGCCTACCCGGGCGGGGAATTCGTGCGCGACCACCTGGTGGAAATCCACGGCGACTACGCCGTGGCCCGGGGCGGCAGCTTCGCCCGCTTCCGCGACCTGGCCCGGACCCGGCGCCGGCACGGCCACAACCCGCGCTCGGCCGCCTACACCATGGGGTTCCGCCTGGCGGAAACCCTCGAACCCGCCACTACGGAGTAAGCCCCATGGCCCACCTTCTCCTGTTCGACGTGCCCGGCGGCAACGACTTCACCGTATTGCAGGACGCGGTCAGCCTCGGCCACCAGGTGACCCTGTATACCAGCGACCTGGAGCAGTACCGGCGCCAGGGCAAGATCACCCTGGATTGCCTGGCCCTGGCCCGGGAGGTGGTGGAGATCCGCCCCTTCGATTACGCCGCCTTCGAGGCCCGGGTGCTGGCCGACCATGCCCGCCTGCCCTTCGACGCCGTGTTGTGCCTGATCGACATCCGCAACATCGAGGCCAGCCGCATCGCGCAGCGCCTGGGCCTGCGCTTCCTCAACCCGGAGACGGCGCGCCTCATGCGCGACAAGTTCAGCGTGCGCGAGACCCTGGCCCGGCACGGCGTGCGGCAATCCGCCTTTGCGCTGGCCGAGAACAGCGACTCCCTGCGCCAGGCCGTCGCCGAGGTCGGCTACCCCGCCCTGGTGAAACCCGCGGACGGCTACGCCTCCCAGAACGTGGCGGTGCTGTTCTGCGACGCGGACCTGGCGGCCTACCTCGCCACCCTGGCGGCCCGCCCGGGCCCCACGGACTACGGCCTGGGCGTGTTCGCCAACAATCGCTTTTCCGTCGAGCGCTACGTGCAGGGCAACCTAATCGGCTGTGACGTGTTCGTCAACGATGAGGGCCGCCATTACCTCGGCATCAACGACAAGCTGATGTACCCGCCGCCGTCCTTCGCCATCCGTGGCAGCTGCTTCCCCTCGGACCGTTACGACAGATCTGTCATCCAGGACTACGTCGACCAGATCCTCTCCGCTGTGAACTTCGACTTCGGCGCTGCCCATGTCGAGATGATCATGACTGCGGACGGTCCCTTTTTGGTGGAGGTGAATCCACGGCTGGTCAGCGCACAAATTCCGTATCAGATGGGTTATGCCCTGGGGCGTTCACTCTATGGGGAATTGATCAACCTGCATCTCGGCCATTCCATGGAAGAACTGGCCGCGACGCCGCCCTCCTGGTTCAGCGCCATCCGTTGGGTCATTGCGCATCGAGAAGGTCTCCTGGAATCCCTGGAGCTGCCGGAATCGCCTCATGAGCAAGTGCGTCGGGTCGTCGTATTCAAGGCGCCGGGCGACATGGTCAAGCCGCCCATCAACAACGGCGACCGCATCGCCTACGTTATCGCCGTGGGGGAAACCCAGGTAGCCGCCGAACAGTTGGCGGAACAATATGTTCAGGACTCGGTAGTGAGCCTGTTTGGGATGGAAGAATGTAGCTGATGCCCTAATCACCGAAGTCATCAGGCTGGACATCCACTGCTGCTCTGGGTGGATGCCGCCAGGAGAATAGACGTCGACGGTCCGCAAGATCTCTCTCATGCGATACATCCTCAGAGGAGTGAAATCGTCTGGTGGCGTTGATGCCCAGGGAGGCCAGCAAGGGCTCGAATTCCAACTGGGCCAGGGCATGCAGGCCGACCTGTTCCACCCCGACCGAATGGGGCTGGGTGAGTTCGAGGGAGCGGACATCGACCTCGACGAATACCGCAGCGGTGGGGGCTGTGGCCCGGGCGACGAACTGCGCCGCGATGGCCTGGGCGCTGCGCTCGACCGCCTCGGGGAGGTTCAGGGTGAGCAGTGCGGCCTGGCTGCCGAGCAGTTGCAATAGCCGGGCGCACAGGCGACGATCTCGAAACCGCAGATACGGGCGATAGAGGTGGGATGCCCACTGCCGTGCGGCTTCCCGCTGGGTGTGTTACCTGGCTGTGCAAAGTCGAGTGGAGCGGCGCTCGACGCCCCCCACCCCTGGTGAGGCGGGGAGAGGGCAGGGCATGGCGCAAGGACGTTCTTGATCCGTGGGTGGTACGCCCGCCATGCCCGGTTACCCACTACACCGGCCAGGTTCAGGCTGCTTCCGCGAATTGCCTGGCGGCACCGGCGGGTTCGACCAGCAGGCCGCGCACCTTTGCCGATAGATGGCCCAGTTCGTTGATCTGGCGCGACACCTCGGTATACATCTGTTCCAGTTCGCCGATGCGGTCTTCCAGGGTGTCGGCGGCCTTGTGGATGCGCTTGACGCTTTCCAGGCGCCGGCGCAACTGCATCTGGTGTTCGCGCACCTGGCCTTCCATGGGCGACATCACGGCCTTGAGCCAGCTGTCCACGTCCTTGTTGAGCACTTCGAACACCTGCACCACGCGCGAGGCCAGGGTCTCGAAGAAGCGCGAGGTGAGGGTGTACTGCTCGGTGGTCAGAAAGGTGTAGAAGGTGTTGAACTGCTGGTTGTAGGCGGCCTCCAGGCGCTGAATCTCCTTGCGATAGCGCAGGATCGAGAACGGCGGAATGGCGATCAGGTTGATGCCATGTTCCCGGTTCAGCTTCTGGTACATGGCATCCATCATCTTGTTGATTTCCTCGACCTGGCCATAGGCGGTGTCGAGATGGCCGTCCACATGCTGGAAAAAACTGGTCATGGCATCGCGGATGCCCTTGGTGAAACGGCTTTGCACCATGCCTTCGCGGGCGTCGCGCACTTCGTTGCGCAGCACGTCCATGCCGATCTGGGAAAACAACTTGACGCTCTGCTGCGAGAAGATCGAGCGCAGCGCCTGGAACTGCTGCAACCCGCGCTCGAAGGTCTCCTTGTCGTCGGAGATCTTGACCATGATGTGTTCCACCACATCCTGGTTCTTCCCCTGCAGGCCGCGCAGTTCCGTGAGTTGTTCGTCGATGCCGCGGCGCCGCGCTTCCAGGAGCGCTTCGCTGGAATCCAGCAGGTCGGACAGTTCGGCATCGGTCTGATCGCGCACGATGGACTGCTTGGAGGAGATGAGTTCCTCGGACAGTGCGTTCTCCAGGGCGAGCAGGCGGCTCTTTTCGAGCAGGGCGGCGTCGCCGTTGATCTTGGCCAGCAGGCCTTTCTGGGCGGAAACCGGGTAGATCTGGGAGGAATCGACACCCAGCAGGTCGGCGCAGGACTTTACCTGGGCATTGATTTCCGCCTCGATCTGGGCTTCGGTCTTGAGTTCGTCCCAGAGGCCGTCGATCTTGTTGAGGGCCACCAGGCGGCCGCGGTTCTTGCCGCGGGCGTAGATGTGGTTGCGCCAGACTTCGATGTCGGACTTGGTGACGCCGGTGTCCGCCGCCAGCACGAACAGCACGGCATGGGCGTTGGGCAGCAGGTTGAAGGTCAGTTCCGGTTCCACGCCGATGGCATTGAGGCCCGGCGTGTCGTAGACCACCAGGCCTTTTTCCAGGAACGGGTGCGGGAAATTGATGATGGCGTGGCGCCAGGCGGGAATGGTGACCGTGCCGTCGTCGTTGAGCCCGTCGCCCGCATCCGCGTCGTGCGGGTCGTACAGGCCGAATTTGGTGGCGTCCTCGAGCGTGACGGTCTTTACCCGGCACACTTCCAGCATGGCCTGGGAGACGCTTTCGGCCGAAGTGGGGTCGATTTCGATGTAGGTCCACTCTTCCGCGTAGTTCTTGTACTCCGCGATGGTGGCGGAAGCAGCGCGGGTGTCGATGGGCAGCAGTTCGATCCGGGGCGGCCGGGCGGCGTCGTAGAGCAGTTCCGTCGGGCACATGGTGGTGCGACCGGCGGTGGAGGGCAACAGGCGTTGTCTCAGGTCGGACAGGAAGATGGCGTTGATCAGTTCGGATTTGCCGCGGGAGAACTCGGCGACAAAGGCGATGTGCAGTTTGTCTTCGCCGAGGCGATCGATGACTTGCTGCAGGCGCAGATCCCGTTGCGAGTCGTTGAGATCCTCGCGGTTGAGCCATTGCCGGTAGTCGCTGATGCGGCGCGCGAGGTCCTCGCGCCATTGGCTGTATTGTTCAAAATCGGTGGCGAGCGAGGCGGTGCTCATACGGTATTCCTCCAGGGGGCGCTTTGGTCGGCGTGTTTTCCAGCGTGCTTATAGTGCGAATACTGGCGGGCACTCTAGCATAAAACCTTCATATTTCCGGGGTCGGGGTCGCGCTTCAGCGATGTTGGCAGCGCGGGCAGAAACAGGTCGCCCGCGCGCCCTGGCGCAGGGTGCGGATTACGCTGCCGCACACCGTGCAGGGGAGTCCGGCGCGGCCATAGACCCGGTAGTTCTGCTGAAACCAGCCGGGGTTGCCGTGGCCGTCCACGAAATCCCGCAGGGTACTGCCGCCGGCCGCGATGGCCGCGGTCAGGGTGGTCTTGATGGCCGCGGCCAGGCGCGCGCAGCGCGGCCGGGAAAGGGCGCCGGCTGGAGCGCGCGGGTCGATGCCGGCATGGAACAGGGCTTCGTTGGCGTAGATGTTGCCCACCCCCACCAGGAGGTGAGCATCCATGATGACCTGCTTGATGGCGCTGGAACGTCCCCGGCACAGGGCATGCAGGCGGGGACCGTCGAAGTCGTCGGACAGGGGCTCCACGCCCAGGGCTGCCAGGAGCGGGTGCCCCAGGGGATTCTCGCTCCACAACAGGGCGCCAAAGCGGCGCGGATCGTGGTAGCGCAGTACCCGACCGTCGTCCAGCATCAGGTCGACATGATCATGGCGGCGCAGGGCGGCGTCCCGCGGCAGCAGGCGCAGGCTGCCGGACATGCCCAGGTGGAGGATGAGCGCCCCCGAAAATGCCGCCGCGCGGTCCGGTGTGCTGAGCGGCAAGAGCAGGTATTTGCCGCGCCGTTGCAGGTCGATGATGGCGCGGCCGACGATGCGGGCTTCCAGGTCGGCGGGCACCGGCCAGCGTAAACGGGGTTCGCGCACCACGGCGGCAATGAAGCGGCGCCCGCTCAACTGCGGCGACAGACCGCGCCGCAAGGTTTCAACTTCGGGTAGTTCAGGCATGGAACGAATTTGGGGCTGGAAGGCCATTAGCTTATCGCTTTGCCCGAATCCTCATGGGCCAGCATAATGTTCCGACGTATACAGGATGCTCAGTCATGAACCTCAAACCTCTGTCGTTCGCACTCGTTGCGGTTTCCCTTTCCGCCTGCGCCCAGTCGCCGGTGGTGATCCAGATGCCGCCGATCACCATCGATAGCAAACCGGCAAGCCAGGGCCTGACCAGCCAGGTGCTCTACCAGATCCTGCTCGGCGAGATCGCCAGCCAGCGTGGCGAACTGCGCCTGTCCGCCGAGGACTATGCGGATCTGGCCGCGAAAACGCGGGATCCGCGCATCACGCGGCGGGCGGTCGAACTTGCCCAGTATGCCCGCATGCCCACCCTGGCCTTGAGCGATGCCAAACTCTGGTGGGAACTGGAGCCGGATTCACAGAAGGCGATGCAAGTCCTGGCTACCCTGTTGTTGACCAGTGGCCGGGTCAGAGAGGCCAGAGCGCCTCTGGAGTCCTGGTTGAAATCCGGCAACAGCGCGGAGAATTTTGCCCAGTTGCATGGGGTGTTCGCCCGGCAGAAGGATAAGGCGGCTGTGCTCGACCTGGTCTCGGATCTGGCCGCGGCCTATCCCGCCTTGCCGGAATCGCGTTTCGCCGTCGCCCAGGTAGCCACCCAGGCGGGCCAGTTGCCGCGCGCCCTGGCCGCTGTGGATGAGGCGCTAAGCCTGCGTCCGCAATGGGAAGTCGCCGCCCTGCTCAAGGCCCAGATCTTGTTGCGTAAGGATAACGAGGACGCCGCCCAGGCCTACCTCTCGGAGTTTCTCAAGACCAATCCGGATGCCCGCGAGGTGCGCCTGGCCTATGCCAAGCAACTGGCCCGGGACGGCAAGCTGATCGAATCGCGCGGCGAATTCGAACGCCTGGCCAAGGATGCGCCGAATAATCCGGAAGCGGCTTTCACCTTGGGCCTGATCGCCATGCAGACCAACGACCTGGTCAG
>CAIXFP010000785.1 GCA_903918705.1 uncultured Pseudomonadota bacterium | reverse complement strand
AGCCGGCCTGGGCCGGCAGGGTGCAGGACGCGGCGGTGCGACCGTTGGCCTTCACCGTGCACACCTTGCAACTGCCGTGGGGCTTGAATTCCGGGTGATAGCACAGGTGGGGGATGTAGCGGCCAGCGGACAAGGCCGCCTGCAACACGGTCTGGCCGGGAGTGAAGGCGACGTCGTCGCCGTCGAGCTGGAACGAGGGGATCGTGTCCGGCAATTTCAGGGCAACGGCGTCCCGCTCGGGATGGGGAACGGGCGAAAGGCGGCGCTTGTTCATTCCGATGCCTCCGTGGTCAGGTGGGCGCCGGCGTCGTTACGGCCGGTCATGCGGCGGGCGGCGGCGAGCGCCCCGTCGAGGTCGAAGGCGGGCTCGAAGTCGAGGGACTTCAAGCGCCGCTCATAAGTGGGGCGAAAGCGTTTCATCGTGTCCAGGGTGGGGTTGCAGGCGGTGTGGCCGAGGCCGCAATGGGCGGACTGGTGCAATACCCGGTCCAGTTTCTCGATCTCCGCCAGGTCGTACAGGGTGCCATGGCCGGCGGCCAGTTTGTCCATGGTGGCGCGCAGCATGGCGGTGCCGACCCGGCAGGGGGTGCAGAAGCCGCAGCTCTCGTGGGCGAAGAAGTGGGCGAAGTTGTGTGCCACCGCGAACATGTCGCGGCTGCGGTCGAACACCATGAAGGCGCCGGCGGTGGCGAGATCCTCGAAGGCGATGCGACGGTCGATCTCGTCCACCGAGATGCACACCCCGGACGGCCCGCTGACTTGAATCGCCAGCGTGTTCTCGGCGCCGCAGTCCTCCAGCACCTGGCGCACCGTGGTGCCGAAGGGGTATTCGTAGATGCCGGGCCGGGCGCAGTCACCGGACACGGACAGCACCTTGGTGCCCGCCGACTTGACCGTGCCGAAGCTGCGGTACCACTCCGCGCCCCCGGCCGCGATCAGGGCGGCGGCGCAGAAGGTCTCGACGTTGTTCACCGTGGTGGGGCGCTGCAGATAGCCGTGAGTCACCGGATAGGGCGGGCGGTTGCGCGGGATGCCGCGCTTGCCCTCCAGGGATTCGATCAGCGCCGATTCCTCGCCGCATACGTAGGCCCCGGCGCCCAGGTGGATTTCGATGTCGAAGTCGAAATTTGTTACGCCGTGAATATCCTTCCCCAGCAGCCCGGCGGCACGGCGCCGTTCCAGAACCTGGTTCAGTGGTTCCAGGAGGTGGCGATACTCGCCGCGCAGGTAGAGGAGGCCCCGGACACTTTCAAAATTCTTTACATTGTTACCCTGGGCCGCGATGGCGTAGGCGCAGATTGTCATACCCTCGAACACCAGGTCGGCCTGTCGGGTCAGCAAAACGCGATCCTTGAAGGTGCCGGGCTCGCCCTCGTCGGCGTTGCATACCACGTAGCGGTGATCGCCGGGCGCCTTGCGACAGGCTTCCCACTTCATCGCGGTGGTGAAGCCGGCGCCGCCGCGACCCCGCAGGTTGGCGGCCTTGACCTCGCCCAAAACGTCTTCCGGGCTTACCGCCAGGGCCGCCACCAGGGCATCGCCGGGCTCCATGGGGTTGTCCAGGAGGATGTCGGCGCGGCGGATGTTGTCCTCGATCTCGAAGAGATCGCGCGGCCATTGTTCGACCGGAGTCTGTTCGAGCACCAGTTCGGCGATACGGTCGAGCCGTTCGCGGGTGATGCGCGGGATTGCCCAGCCGTTCACCAGCAGCCCCGGCCCCTGGTCGCACAGGCCGGTGCAGGAGGTGGTATCGACGAAGGCCAGGCTGTCCTCGGAGATCCGTCCCCGCTCCACCCAAAGCTTCTCGCACAGATAGGGCAGCAGGTCCATGTTGCCCTGCATGCGGTCGGTGATGTTGTCGGAGAACAGCAGCCGGTAGCGGCACGGCGCATCGGTGTAGAGGAAGCTGTAGAAGCCGGCCACGCCGTCCACCTGGGCGCGCGGCAGGCCGATCTGCCCGGCGATGTAATCAATGGCTTCCGGTGAAATCCAGGTCTCGGCATCCTGCACTTCGCGCAGGATCTGCAACAAACGGGTGGGGTTGATTTGATGCCGGTCCAGGATGGTTTGCAGCGCTTGGGTCATTTCTTTCTCCATACGTGGTGTGGAGCCTAGCGCATTCCGGGGACGGGCGGGTTACGGCGTGCTGCATGACGGCAGGTGGGGGTCGGACCGATCCTGGACTGGACCCCTTCCGGGATTGTCGAAAATTCTTGCATATTTACGCCTTGCTTATTCTTAAAATAAATAAATGAAAATAAATCATGCGGTTAAGCTACGTCGCCCGCGCCTTCGACCAGGGCCTGGATCGCTGCCAGTAGTTCGTTCAAGGGGCCGACCCGGCGCGCATCGTCCCTGCCATCGCCACCTTCGCCGCCAAGGCGCGTAGCGCGCCGGCAATCCCACGTACACACGGCCATGTCCCGTCCGGCACTGACCTGGCTGGACATGGACAACGCCGCCTACCGCAGCGACCGGATGCAGCCCGACCTGTCGGCGGATGGAGAACTCCCCACCTACGCCTTTCCAAAGCGCAATACCGCCCGCCTGGCCGGCCTGGCCATCCTCGTTGTGCTGTATCGCTTCAGCAAGCCGTCCGGAATCCGCGAAGGCGAACGCCAGGTGCTGGCCGCGCGCTTCCATTTCACCCCAGTGCCGCTGCAGCACTTGGCAAGCTACGACTACTCGCGTCAGATCCGCAAGATGCATCTCAGCCTGGAGCACATGGATGCCTGGATTTACTCGATGGGCGCGGCGGTGGCGTTGGCCGACCTGGACGGCGACCTGTTGCCGGAACTCTATTACGCCAACGACTTCGGCCCCGACCGCCTGATGCACAATCGCTCCACCCCGGGCCATCCGCGTTTCCTCGAGGTGAAGGGGTGCGGCGGTTTCACCATTTCCCCTTGTTCCGCATCGGTCACGACTCCTACAAGGGCATGGCCGTGGAGTTCGGCGACGTCAACGGCGACGGCCGCCTGGACATCCACGTCTCCAACATCGCCGCCGAATACGCCCCGCAGGAATGCCATCTTCGCGACAACCACGGCCGTTTCCAGAACATTGCGGCACTGGCGGGTTTCGGCGCCCTCCAGGTGACCCGCGGCATCGCCGTGGCGGACGTGGACGGCGACCTCGATTTCGTGATGGTCAATCAGTGGGTGGAATACCGCCTCTACCGTAACGACTGTCCGCACTGCGGCGCCTCCCTGGAACTCGATCTGCGCCCGCCTGGGCCCACGGTGGCAGCCGCCCGGCGGTCGGCGCCGAGGCGGCCGCCGCCCTGGCCGATGGCCGCCGCCTGGTGGCCCAGGTGGATGGCGGCAGCGGCCACTCCGGCAAGCGCGCCCTGGAACTGCTTTTTGGCCTCGGCAAGGTGGCCGCTGGCAGCCGGCCCAAGATCGATCTGCGCTGGCGTGACGGCAGTGTTGTAAGGCGTGCTGCAGGCGCTGGGGGTGGTGTTCGCACTGTTCATCGCCCTGATCGCGGTGTGTGGCCTGCGCAGCATTGGCCTTCACCTGCAGAACCGTTCCAGCTCCGGGCCGGTGCCGGCGGCGGTGCGCGCATGAAACAGGGTGCCGCCCTCGCCGCCGCCCACGTCCTGGGCGTGCCGCTGGACCACGCCGCCCTGTTCCACGACCGCCACACCCGGCCGTTCGGTTTCGCCCAGGTCCAGGCCGCCGTCGAACCCGCGCAGGTGGCCGAGTTGGGTGAAAACCGCGCTGGAACCTGCGACATGCTGGAACGGGTGCGCGCCTTGGTTGCCCGCCGTGCCGAGCTACCCCTGGCCGCCGTGCGCGGCGATAGCCGCCTGCTCGCCGCCGCGCGGAGGGCGGCGCGGGAGAAACTGCCCTTCCTCCTGGTCGATCGCGGCAGCGAATCCGCCGCCCTGGCCAAGACTTTGTTCCTGGATACCACCGTGGTTTCGTTCGCTGCCACTGTCTCCGTGGACGCCGTGCTGGAGGAACTGGCACGCGCTGTCGGCTACCGCGAAGCGCGATTTTCAGAATGTCGCCGTCAGGAAGCCGATCTGGCCCTGTTGCCGCCAAGTGAAGTGGGCGTGGCGCCGCTGGGACCGGAAGACCTGCTTCTGGTCTCCGGCGGCGGCAAGGGCTTCGCCGCAGACCTTGCCCGCGCCACGGGGTGCGCCCTGTTGTTGCCGGGCCGCTCGCTCCCGGCGCGGGATGGAAAACTCTCCGCCAACCAGGAACGCTTCGCCGCCCAGGGCCTGCGCGCCGCCTACCGTAGCGCCAACGTCAGCGACGCGGCGGCGGTCCAGGTCGCCGTCACTCTGAGCGAAGCCGACCTCGACGCCACCCTGGCGGACAAGGTCGGCGGTTTCGACCACCTGCTCGCGGCCATCGACCCCATCCCCCCGGATGCGGGCCTGGCCATGCTGCGCCGCCTGCTGAGCGAGAAAACGCCGGCCTCGCTGGTGGTGAGCGGCCAACTGGGTGAACTGCCCACCCTGCGCGGGCGGCCGCCCGGATTTGAGCGGCGGCGGCCACCTTGCTTTGGCGCAATCTCTGGCCGATCCGCTGGAAATCGCCGCTACCCGACTCTGGTGCGCCCGCGCATGCCTGAAGAAACACGGCTTTGGCCCCACCGCGCCGTTGCCTCTCATCGGCTCGTCCAGCGCTGGCCGTCTCGGGCGCCGTGGATAGTCAGGGGCCAGCTGCCAAGGTGGCCGGCTGCAAGGGATACCTCGCTTGCCTGCCAGGATGCGAGCCACATGGGTGTTTTTCCCCACATGTCGGCGCCCGCAGGGAAATGTCGATCTCGATGTCGGAAATCTTGACACATCGAGTTTTCCGTCCCGGCAGGGTGGCGGTGCTCGCCTGAAGGCCGATGTGGCCAGAGTATGTCGAAATTTTTTACGCCGCCACCGCTGAGCCCATGCGCATGGACGTGGTCCGCTTACCTGCCTGTCTGGCAGGTAACCTCCGGCATTTACACGGATTTAGCCCGGCCATGGATTAGGGTCTGTCCGGTAATCGTGTCGATTTTGTTTACACGGCCTTAATGCAATAAAAGCGGCATATTTGAAACAATGTTGATAATCAGTAAGTTACAGGAATGGCATTAAAATTGCTTTGTGGTGTGCATTAAGTGCGTATGGCCAGGAAAATCCCCGCCATCGATCTCGGGAGGATGGATGGGCCATGAAACCGGCATAGCACTTCGCGGGCACCTTGTGGTTGTCATGATGCGGCTGGGATGTGGTTTTCCCAACCATTACAGATAGTTGAAGGAGAGATGAACATGTCATTCGCCAAATTTGCGTTAGCGCTGGGATTCGCCCTCGCAACGATCTCCGCCGCCCATGCGGATACGATTACCAACCCATGCAGGGCGTTGAATCCCTCACGCGATGTCGGGCCCGCGGTGAGTGTCAGCGAGCAGTACTGCACCGATAGCTATGGTGCCTCGAATAGTTGGTATATCCCGCCGGTTGCCAGCCCGGACATAACCAGGGATTTGTTATCCGGAGACGACGCCGCTTTTCTGCGTTGGGACGGCATGCCAGGCACAACGACGTTTCTTACGCCGGGCCTGGATGCAGGCACCCTGAGCGGCGTGCCCGGCTACCAGACCGGATCCAACTGGCAGGTGGTCACACCTTTGTCCGGCGTCGGCACGGATACGACTACTTCCACCATCAAGCTGGACTTGGGCAGCGGCGGCAGCATCGATGTGATCATCAGGACGCATGTCGGTCAGTACGTCGATCAAAACGGGAAATTGCAACAAGGAGTGGACCAACATTATGCGATTACCAACAACACTACCCAGGCTCTGACCAATCTCTCGTTTGGAGATTTGTTTAATTTCCATCCCAATGGAAGCACCCCCGCTGGCTCTGTTTTGGGTACGACAGAATATGCGGGTGGTGTGATTCATACCAACGGCGATACTTCGCAGCCAAGTTTTCTGACCGATGGCTTGATGTATCTGACCTTGAATAATGCCATGGTGGACCCCACCGCCTGGGACGTGATCAAGTACGACAGCAACAACACCCCTCCGGGCCTTGCCGCGATCAACGAAGTCAACTGTCTGTTGACCGGCCTGCCGGGGAACTGTTTCCACGACGTTTCAGGGCCGATCACGGGCGATGTGGCCGGCCTTCTGGCCTATGACGCCGGCACGTT
>CAIXFP010000784.1 GCA_903918705.1 uncultured Pseudomonadota bacterium | reverse complement strand
CTATCCCGATGGTATCGCCTTCGCCGTGCTGCTGATGAACGTGGCGGTGCCGTTCATCGACGCCTACACCCAGCCGCGCGTGTTCGGCCACAAGCAGGGTGGGAAGCGGGGGCAGGCATGAACGAGTCCATCCGGGAAACCCTGGCCACGGCGCTGAACCTGCTGGTGTTTTCCGTGGTGGGCGCCGGCATGTTGTCCGGGGCCTACACCCTGACCCGCGGCGCCATCGAGAAGATTGAACAGGTGGAAAAGCAGGCCCTGGTGGCGCAAACCCTGCCGCCAGGCAGTTTCGACAACAATCTGGTGCGCGATGCCCGCACCTTGCCGCTGGACGCGCTGCTGGGCGGCAAGCGGCCGGGCCAGGCCTACGTGGCGCGCAAGGGCGGCGACGCCACTGCCGTGGTGCTGGAAGTCGTGGCGCCGGACGGCTACGCCGGGGAGATACGGCTGCTGGTGGGCATCCACGCCGACGGCGGCATCGCCGGCGTGCGGGTGACCTCGCACCACGAGACCCCGGGCCTGGGCGATTACATCGACATCGCCAAGAGCAGGTGGAACAGGGGCCCGGCGTGGCGGGCCGGTTCGATCAGGTGCAGCACGCCGGCGGTGGCGGCGATGCCGGCCAGGAAGGCGGAGGGAATGTGCCAGGTGACCAGGCGGTTGGACACCAGCAGGAGCCCGCCCACCAAATACATCAGGGCGACCATCTGTTGCCCGGCAGCGCCGCCGGACCAGCCGAACATGGGCTGGGCCAGGATGTCGGCGGCATCCTTGCCCAGGCGCACCTGGGTCTTCAGGGTATCCAGGACCGTGGCTGCGGTGTAGGCGTCCGGGCTGATGGCACCGCCGCCGGAAAACACCAGGTCAAAGGCTTCCCACAGATTCGGCGTCGTATGCCCCACGCCCATGGGGGCGGCCCATTGCGTCATGTAGACGGGAAAGCTGACGATGAGGGCGGCGTAGCCGATCATGGCCGGGTTGAACAGGTTCTGGCCGAGACCGCCGTAGAGGTGTTTGGCCACCACCACCGCGAAGAAGATGCCCACCAGGTACAGCCACCAGGGCGCCAGGGTGGGCATGGCCAGGGCCAGCAACCAGGCGGTGACCAGCACCGAGCCGTCGCTGAGGAAGGGTTTCAGGGGCTGGTTCCGCATCAGCAGGAACAGGGTTTCGAAGCCGATGGCCAGGGCGCTGCAGAGGAGCAGGCTGACCACGATGCCGGGGCCGAAGAACCAGATGTGGGCGATGACGCCGGGTATGAGGGCCGCCAGCACCTTCATCATCACCGCGGTGACGGAGTTGTTCTCGAGCTGGATGTAGGGGGAGCCGTTCATGGTGCGCTGGAGGTGTCGCCGCTTTCTGGCGGAATGAGGCCGGCCGCGGCACGACGGGTCTCGGCTTCGGCGATCTGCCGGGCCGCCGTGGCGGGCAGGTGGTCGGTGTTTTGTGGCGTGATGCCTTCCTTGGCCTTTTTCGCGCGTTCCAGCGCGGCCTGGAGGATGGCCTTCTTGCGCTCCGCGTCGGGATCGGCAGCGGCGCTCGGGTCACTCGCGGCGGCGGTCGCGTTGGCCATGTCTCGGGCCTTGTTCTCGGCCACCTTGGCAGCAAGTTTTTCCGCCTTTTCCAGCTTCTCCCGCTCCAGGCGAAATTCCTTGAATTCGTGGCGGGCACGGGCCTGGTCGGCGTCGTTCTTGTGCCGCTCACGCTCCCAGATTTCGCTCTTGGCGAAGCGGAAGTAGTCCACCAGCGGGATGTGGCTGGGGCAGACGAAGGAACAGGAGCCGCATTCGATGCAGTCGAACAGGTCGTAAGCCTGAGCCTTGCCGAAGTCCTTGGCGCGGGAGAACCAGTACATCTCGAACGGTTGCAGGTCCGCCGGGCAGGCGCGGGCGCAGGCGCCACAGCGGATGCAGGGCATGGCGGGGGGCCGCTCGGGGAAATGCACGCGGTCCTTGACGATGATGCAGTTCACTGCCTTGGTGGTGGGGGAGGCGGTATCCGCCAGGTCGAAGCCCATCATGGGGCCGCCCACCAGTTCGCCTGTGGCCCCCTTCAGGGCGCCGCCGGCGGCGCGGATCAGATCGTCCACCGGGGTGCCCAGGCGTACCTCGAAGTTGCCGGGGCGAGCGACGTGGCCGGTGACGGTCACCACCCGCGAGATCATGGGTTCGCCCAGAGCCACGGCGCGATACAGGGCATAGGCGGTGCCGACGTTGAACACCTGGATGCCGATGTCGGTGGAACGCACGCCGGCAGGGTTTTCCTTGCCGGTGAGGGTGAGGCTGAGCTGCTTGCCGGCGCCGCCGGGATAGATCGTGGGCACGGCCACCACTTCGATGCCGCCCGTGGCCGCGGCAGTCATGGCGGCGATGGCTTCCAGCTTGTTGTCCTCGATGCCGATGAGCACCTCGCGCGCCCTCAGCATGTGGCGCATCAGGGCCACGCCCTGCAGGATCTCGGCGGCGCGCTCGCGCATCAATCGGTCGTCGCAGGTGATCCAGGGCTCGCACTCGGCGCCGTTGAGGATCAGGGTCTCCAGTTCCTTGCTCGCCCCCGGATTGAGCTTGATATAGCTGGGGAACACTGCGCCGCCCAGTCCCGCCAGCCCCGCGTCGCGGATGCGGTTGCGCAGGGCGGAGGGGTCCAGGTCGCGCCAGGCCAGGGACTGGAATTCGATCGCGCGGTCCTGGCCGTCCGATTCGATTTCCACGCACAGGTCGTAGAGGCCGGAAGGGTGCGGCACCGGGCGCCGCTCCACGGCCAGCACGCGGCCGGAGGTGGGGGCGTGCACGGCGGTGGAGACGTAGCCCTCCGGCGCGCCGATCATCTGCCCGCGCAGCACCGTGTCGCCCGCCTGTACCAGCGCCCGCGCCGGGCCGCCGATGTGCTGGCGCAGCGGCACCACATAGCGCGGCAGCAGGGGCATGGGGCGTATCGGCGCGGTGTTGGAGACGTCCTTGTGGCCTTCGGGATGGACGCCGCCGTTGAAGGCGTGGAGCTTTCTGCTCATGCCACCCTCCGGATCGCATGGATCGGGTAACGCCACTTCCAGGTGGCCAGGTCTTCCTTGACCACTTCCATGTGGATGCAGTCCACCGGGCAGGGCGGCAGGCACAGCTCGCAGCCGGTGCACTGGCCGGCGATGATGACGTGGAGCTGCTTGGCGGCGCCGACGATGGCGTCCACCGGGCAGGTCTGGATGCACAGGGTGCAGCCTATGCAGGTGTTGTCGTCGATGACCGCCACCGCTTTCGGCTTCGGCTCCAAACCTTCACCCAGGGGTTTGGCCTCGACGCCCAGCAGTTCCGCCAGACGCTTGCTGCCTTCCTCGCCGCCGGGCGGGCACTTGTTGATGTCCGCCTCCCCCTTGGCGATGGCCTCGGCATAGGGCTTGCAGCCGGGGAAGCCGCATTGGCCGCACTGGGTTTGCGGCAGGATGGCGTCGATCTTTTCCACCAGGGGGTCGTCCGCCACCCGGTACTTGATGGACGCCCAGCCGAGCACGCCGCCCAGCACCAGGCCGATTCCCGCCATCACCAGGATTGCGGCGAGCATCAGACTGAATTCCCGCGCTGGCGGGAGTTCCGGGCGGTCATTTGATCAACCCCGCGAAGCCCATGAAGGCCAGGCTCATCAGGCCGCCGGTGACCATGGCGATGGGCACGCCCTTGAACGGCTTGGGCACGTCGGCTGCG